>DASQVU010000488.1:0-2608 GCA_035640615.1 Pseudonocardiaceae bacterium | reverse complement strand
TCGGCACCCGGGACATCGACTCGACGCCTCCGGTGAGCACCAGATCCTCCCAGTCGGAGCGGACCTTCATCGCGCCGAGGTTGACTGCCTCCAGGCCGGATGCGCAGAACCGGTTGATCTGCAGCCCGGCGACGGTGTCCGGCAACCCGGCAGCCAGCGCCGCGGCGCGGGGCAGATCCCCGCCCTGGTCGCCGATCGGGGCCACCACGCCGAGCACGATGTCGTCGATGCGCTTGGGGTCCAAGTTGGGGTGACGGTGGCGCAGCTCGTCGATCAGCCCCGTGATCAGGGAGATCGGCTTGATGCTGTGCAGCGCACCGGTCGGCTTACCCTTGCCCCGCGGGGTGCGCAAGGCTTCATAAAGGAATGCTTCACTCATGACGAGCTTCCTGTCCTGATCTCTTCGGACTGCACCGCGGATTCTCGGATCGCGCGGTTGACGGCGAGTTGGAAGTTGGTGACCACTCCGTCGACGGTGGTCGGTTTGAGCCGTTCGAGCAGCGCGATCAACGCCTTGCGCAGCTCGGGTGGGCGGCCGCGGTCGCGGTACTCGCGCAGCACGGTGTCGTGAAACAGCGCCACCAACTCGGTGGCCAGCGCGCTGGTATGCCGTTCGATGATGCTCTTGGCGGCCAGCTGGACGTCGAAATCCATCCCGGTCTCGAGCAGGCTCAGCCCGTAGCCCAGCTTGTCCGGGCTGCTGAGCACCCAGGTGCCGGGCTCAGCCGGCTGGATCACCCCGAGCGCGGTGAGCTGGGCCAGCGCCTGGTCGTCCAGGGTGCGGCCGGCGCGGGCTTCGAGCTGGGCCCGATCCACCGTCTCGGGCTCTTCGGGCAGCCACGGGGCCAGCAGCGCGCGGTGCAGGGCGAGGTCCTCGGGTGAGCGGTCCAGTGGGATGCGGGCGAGGTAGCCCTCGATGGCGGCCAGCGTGAAGCCCAGCCCCTGCAGGTCACGGACCAGCTCCAGGCGGGCGATGTGGCGCTCGTCGTACAGGCCCAGCCGGCCGCGTACCGTCGGAGGCGGGATCAACCCCATCCCGGCGTAAAACCGGATCGTCCGCACACTGATCCCGGTGCGCTCAGCCAGCTCCCCGACCGTCAACACAACCGTAACAGTATCACTGTCACGTTCTGTTTCCGGCGCCGTCTGGATGCAGACTGCTGTGATTTGAGCCTCGAAAACAGCAGTCTGCATCGAGACTGCGCGGGGGAAGGGCGGGACCAGGGTGATCAATCTGTATTCGGATACGCAGACCCGGCCGGTGGCGGCGATGCGGGAGGCGATGGCGCGCGCCGAGGTGGGGGATGAGCAGCGGGGGGAAGATCCCACCATCACCGCGCTGTGCGAGCGGGTCGCTGGGCTGCTCGGCAAGCCGGCGGCGGTGTTCCTGCCATCGGGCACGATGTGCAACGCCATCGGGTTCCGGCTGCACATCCGCCCCGGCGGCGATGCGGTGCACCTGCACCCGACGTCGCACCCGATCGTCGCGGAGGGCGGTGGCCCGTCGGCGCTGTCCGGCGGCGTGCTCGCCCCGGTCAACGGCGACGGCGGCATGTTCACCGCCGGCGCGCTGGAGGCAGCACTGTTCCCGGCCGCAGACCGCTACAAGCCGCGCTCCCGGCTGTTGTCCGTGGAGCAGACCACCAACCTGGCCGGCGGGCGAGTATGGCCGCTGGCGCAGCTGCGAGCAGTGCTGGAGGTCGCCGCCCGGTATGGCTTGCGTACCCACCTGGACGGGGCCCGGTTGATGAATGCCGTGGTCGCCTCGGGGGTGCCGGCCGCGCAGTGGGGGCGCGGGTTCGACACCGCATGGATCGACTTCACCAAGGGGTTAGGCGCGCCGGTGGGCGCCGTGCTGGCCGGCTCGGCCGAGCTGATCCGGGAGGCCTGGCGGTACAAGCAGATGATGGGCGGATCGTTACGGCAGGCTGGCATAGTCGCCGCCGGTTGCCTGTGGGCGCTCGATCATCACGTGGACCGGCTCGCTGAGGACCACGCCAACGCCCGGATCCTGGCTGAGGGACTCGCCGAGCTGCCTGGGGTCACCCTCGACCCGGGCACCGTCGAGACCAACATCGTGGTGTTCGCTCTGGCCGGGGCCCCGGAGTTCTGCCGGCGGCTCGAGGCCGAACACGGGGTGCGGATGGGCGCCCTGGGAGCTGATCGGGTCCGGGCCGTGACGCACCATGACGTCGACACCGCCGGCGTGCACCGCGCAGTGGACGCCGTGCAGGCGATGCTCACTCGGGATGGGTCTCCGACCGGCGGGCTGTAGGTACGGCGGGAAGCACCACGTCACCGGGATGTCAGCGCAGCTGGGGCATGACCTCCGCCGCGATCAGCTCGATCTGGTCCAGGTCGGTCAGGTCGAGCAGTTGCAGGTAAATCCGCTGGATCCCGGTGCGCTCGCGCCAGGTGCCCAGGCGATCGACGGCCTCCGCTGGCGATCCGGCGATTCCGGTGGCCCGCAGATCCTCCACCTTCCGCCCGATCACCTCAGCCCGGCGGGCCAGCTCGCCGGAATTCCTTGCCACCGCGACGACCAGCGCGGCGGATCGGCGGATTTCCGCCGGATCGCGGCCGATCTCGGTGCACGCCGCGTCCACCC
>DASQVU010000487.1:0-10988 GCA_035640615.1 Pseudonocardiaceae bacterium | reverse complement strand
GGAACGCCGGCTGCTGTATGTCGCACTGACCCGGGCGCAGCGAACCCTGCTGGTCAGTGCTCACCATTGGGCCGAGGCGGGGAAAGCGCCGAAGCTGGTGTCGGATTTTCTCCTCGAGATTCGGGATACCGCACATTCTGTGATCGATCAGTGGGCCCCGAATCCTGGCGAGGACAAGCGCAACCCCTTAGACACTGCGCCGCGGCAACAGGCCTGGCCGGTTGATCCGCTGCGCAGCCGCCGCGACGCGGTAGCCGCCGGTGCTCAGCTGGTCCACGATGCCTTGCAGCTGGCCACTCATGATCATTCACCAGCGTGTACCGCGGGCCATTGGCAGCATGAGATCGACGTGCTGCTCGCCGAGCGGGATCGCCGCCGTGCTCAGCAACGGGTGACGCTGCCGAAGCATCTGTCGGTGAGCCAGCTTGTGGAGCTTGCCGCGGACCCGTCGGCGTTGGCCGCGCGGTTACGCCGGCCGCTGCCGTTGCCCCCCAACCCGATGGCGCGCAACGGGACTGCGTTCCACGCCTGGCTGGAACGCCGATTCGGTTGTACCCGACTGATCGATCACGACGAACTGCCCGGGGCTGCCGACGAGGGCGCCGCACCGAACACTGAACTTGCGTTGTTGCAGGCAGCCTTCCTTGCCAGCGAGTGGGCGCAGCGTATTCCGCAGGACGTCGAGGTGCCCTTCGAGACCGTGTTGGACGGTGTAGGGGTGCGCGGCCGGATGGATGCGGTATTCGCTGACCCCGACGGCGGCTGGACGGTGGTCGATTGGAAAACCGGGACGCTGCCCGACGAGCTTGCGCTGCCCGCGGTGAGCGTGCAGCTCGCCGCATATCGGTTGGCCTGGTCAGCGCTGTCCGGGGTCCCGCTCGAACGGGTGCGGGCAGCATTCCACTACGTCCGGGACAACCGCACGCTGCGACCCACCGACCTGCTTGACGCCGATGGATTACGCAACCTGTTACGCGGTATCCCCGCCGGCTGACTCTTAGTGTGGGTGCAGTGGAGTATTGGTATCCGCTGTCACCACTCTCCGTATGACATTGAACGGGGCTACGTATTAAAAAGCAGATTCGGTTGCTAGGTAGGTGAGGTGGATATTTACGTGCGACTACCGATTGCCGCATGACCTTACTTCTCGGCAGGGTATGTGGTACCGAGTCGGCAAAGGGGGTCGATGAGGGTGGTTTTGTGTGCCCGGTCGCACCGGGACTCACCTTTCCTAGGAGGACCTGATGTCTGATGCACTGAGCTTTGCGGAGATCGACGTGCAGCACGTCGAGCTGCTGCCCGCACGTACCGTCCTGTCGATGTTCAGCCTTTCCGGCGGTTCGCGTGCCGGCGACGCGGGCAACGGCGGCCAGGGTGGCAAGGGTGGCGTCGGTGGCGCAGGCCACGGCAAGGCCTTTTTCTGGTACCCCGTTTTCTACACCGAGGGTGACGTGAGCAACACGCTCACCGGTGGTGAAGGCGGCGAGAGCACTGCCGACGGTGGCGCCACCACTGGTGGTGCCTTTACTGCGGCTCCTGCTGCTACTGCTCCTGCTCCTGCTTCCTAACCAGCCGCGTCCCCAGCGATCAGTTCGGCGCTGGGTGCGGAAATTCTCCGGGAAGGGTGGCCACTTGGTCACCCTTCCCGGTTTTGCTTTTCTCCACAGTAAGTCCACGATCGAAAACTCCGGTACAACTGGTCGCAGCCTACGTACCACGAAGGCATTTTCTTGGTTTAAAGCCGGTTCGTTAGGTAGTCGACATCGCGGAGTTACGTGCGGCTACTGATTGCTTCGTTACTGGGGTTTGGGCAGTGTATGTGATGCCGAGTCGGTATGCCGCCGATGACGTGTTTCGTCCCTGGAGTAGCCGGGACGTCCTTTCCTAGGAGGATTTGATGTCTGACGCACTGTGCTTTGTTGAGATCGACGGGCAGCACGTGGAGTTGCTGCCGGCCCGTACCGTGATGTCGTTGCTGCACACCGGCGGCAATGGCGGCCGTGGTGGTAACGCTGGCCAGGCTGGCAACGGGGGCGCCGGCCGCGGTGGCATTGGTGTGAACCTGTTGAACATTGACCTGTTCGGTGACCAGGACAACAGTGCTGGTGATGGGACTGGTGGCGCGGGCGGCCACGCCAATGGTGGTAGCGGTGGAGCTGTAAGCAGCTGAGTAAGCCGGTGCCGCTAGCGATCTGAAGATCGCGGCGTGCCGTTTATTGGGGAGGGGTGGCCCACAATGGCCGCCCCTCCCTCATCGCGTTTAACGGTGTTGTTCGCAATTCTACTCGTCGTAGGTAGCGGAATGGAAAATATCTGTACGACTAGGTGGTCGGGCCGGACAATTACGTGCGAGTACTGATTGCCGGGCGACCTTAACCACGGGCAAAGTATGTGGTGCTGAATCGGTAATGCCGCCGATGAGGTGATGTGCAGTCCTCGGGTATCACCGGGGCAATATTCCCTAGGAGGATTTGATGTCTGACGCACTGAGCTTTGCTGAGATCAACGGCCAGCACGTGGAGTTGCTGCCGGCTCGTACCGTGATGTCGCTGCTCCGCACCGGTGGCGAGAACGGTGGCCGTGGTGGCAATGGCGGCGAAGGTGGCCATGGCGGCCAGGGTCGCGGCGGGATTGGGCTGAACGTCCTGAACATCGACCTGTTCGGTGACCAGAACAACAGCGCCGGTGACGGCAACGGCGGTGCCGGCGGCAGCGCCAATGGCGGCAAGGGCGGATCGCTGTTCAGCTGACCTAATTAGTGTCGTCGGACGATCACACGGTCGTGCGCGGCAAGAATTGATAAAGGGGGTGGCCCGCACAGCCACCCCCTTTATCACCGGCGATCCAGCCGGCTGGATCATCTAGCAAGTTGGTAGGAAGGATTCCGCAATAGGTAGCCCGAGTACCGCGTCTTACGTGGACTCTCCGGTCAGCTAAGTATGAGAACAAAGTCTGCGCCCTACGTAGTAGTTCGAGCGCAAGTTACGTGTGACTACTGATTGCCACATGCAGCACCGCTGGGCAGGGTATGGATAGCCGAATCGGCACTGCCACCGATGAGGTGTTCGGAGCCCGGATCGCCGGGATCACCTTTCCTAGGAGGATTGATGTCTGACGCATTGAGCTTTGCTGAAGCCGACTCTCAGCACGTCGAGTTGCTGCCGGCTCGTACCGTGATGTCACTGCTGCCTCTCCACGACAGTGGCGGCCGTGGCGGCAACGCCGGCGATGGCGGCAAGGGCGGCCAGGGTCGTGGCGGCATCGGCCTCAACATCCTCAACATCGACCTGTTCGGCGACCAGATTAATGACGCTGGCGATGGTGTCGGCGGTGCCGGCGGCAACGCTGACGGCGGCAACGGCGGGGCGCTGGGGAGCTGAGCGCAGCTGACACGATCGGGCGGTCACCTGATCGTGGATAGTGCCCGGTTGCTGGTGGAGGGGTGATCTGGGGGGTGATCACCCCTCACGCCAGCAAAGGGCAATGACCAGGAGAAATAAGTTGCGATGGGACGTTCATGTAGGTAACGCGATGACTGGATCTCCGTGGCATCTGTAGTCGCTACGTGTCAGAGGAGGCCCTCTGACGACACAGGAACTACGTAGTGCACCTACAAGAGTTAAGTACGACTACTGATTGCCACATGGGTGTGGCTGTGGGCACCGTAGGTGAGCGCCGAATCGGCACTGCCACCGATGCGGTGTTCGCAGTCCCGGGGGCCGTCGGGAGGCCGCCGGAACACCTTTCCTAGGAGGATCTATGTCAGACGCACTGAACCCGGCTGAGCTCGAGGGGCAGCGTGCCGAGCTGTTGCCGCAGCGGACCTTGATGTCGCTGGTCAGCACCATCAGCGGAGGCCGTGGTGGCGAGGGCGGTGTCGGTGGCCGCGGTGGCATCGGCCGGGGTGGCTTGGGTGCCAATCTCATCAACGTCAACTTGCTGGGCGACCAGACCAATGCCGCAGGTAGTGGCTATGGGGGAGTGGGTGGCACCGGCGATGGTGGTGCCGGAGGCGCCGTCAACGGATGATTCGGATGAGCCGAACGGTAATCTAGGCATCATCAGGTGCTTGCCGGTAAAGCATTGTGCGGAAGGGGCGGCTGGAGGGCGGCCGCCCCTTCGCAGTGTTCTGTAGCACCACGACATTACGCAGTGATGCCGCTGAAACTAGGTAGTCAGTAACCGACGGCAAGACATTGGCATCGGTTAGGCTGGATGCGATCCGTAATGCCACTTCGGGGGCTTGAGGGCACGGATATCGCGGTTTACCAAGTTTCGATTCGGCGGAGCGGGGTTTCGAGTCGGGGGAGGGCATCATCGATACTGAACGCGTGGTGGTTGATTCACGAGCGGTAAGGACGGCCCCGCGGTTGGCCGAGGGAATCGAGCTGATCGGGGAGTATCAGGGATCGGGCTTTATTCAGGCGCCTTACATCCTGCGTCGGGCTGATGGGCAGGTTATCCAGTTGCCCCGCTTGCTGTATCTGTTGGCGGCCAGTCTGGATGGTGAGCGTGATCACGAGCGCTTGGCCAGTGTGCTCAGCGCCGAGCTCGGCAAGGTGGTGCAGGCCGACCAGGTCGAGTTCCTACTGGACAAGCGGTTGCGTCCGGTAGGGATCGTGGCAGATGATGCCTTGCCCGGCACGGAGGAACCCGCCGGCAAGCCCAAAATGGCGGTGAAGTCTGATCCGTTGCTGGCGTTGAAGTTCCGGGTCGGGGTGGTGCCCGAGCGGATCGTCTGGCACATCGCTGGGTTATTCGCGCCGATGTTCTGGCCGCCGGTGGTCGTTACTGCGCTGGCTGCATTCATCGGGTTGGATGCGCTCATCATCGCCCAAGGTGGTCTTTCGCAGATTGTGCCCAGCGCGGTTGCGCTGGTGTACCAGCCGGCGTTGACGCTGCTCGTGATCGCTCTGCTGCTGGCCTCGGCGGCGTTTCACGAGTGCGGGCACGTGACCGCGTGCCGCTACGGCGGCGCTAAACCCGGAGTGATGGGTTTCGGTTTGTATCTGGTGTGGCCGGCCCTCTATAGCACGGTCACCGACTCCTACCGGCTGGGTCGGGTTGGGCGGCTGCGCACTGACCTTGGAGGCGTCTACTTCAACGCGGTATTTATCACCGGGATGAGCGTCGCCTACCTGGACACCGGCGCACCATGGCTGCTGGTGGCCATCGTGGCCTTGCATATCGAGACCGCAACGCAGTTCCTGCCGATGATCCGACTGGATGGCTACTACATCTTGTCCGACCTGATCGGGGTGCCGGACTTGTTCAGCCGGATGGGACCAGTGCTGGCCAGCATCATCCCCGGCCGGCCCACCCATCCACGGGTGCAGGAGCTCAAGCCGTGGGCTCGTCGCACGATCACGTTGTGGGTCCTTGTTGTGGTGCCCTACCTGGGGTACTGGTTGATCGGGTTCTTGATCGTGATCCCGAAGGTGTTGCCTGTCGTATGGGATCGGCTGGTCTATTTATGCCAGGCGGTCGCGGTCAAAGCCGCGGCGGGTCAGGTAGCCGAGATGACGCTAGGCATCGTGCAGATCATCTTGCTGCTCATACCATGGGTGGGATCGTTGCTGATGCTGGGCATGATGGTTCGCCGGCCGGTCCGGTGGCTGCTGACTCGCTCGCCGGTAGCGCGGCTACGCGCGGGGAACGCGTAGTGCGTCGTGGACCCGGATCGCAGTGTCACGCGGTGCCTGGTGCAGGTTGCCCGGGCAGCAGTGATGCTGGCCGTGGCCACACTGCTGGCGGGTTGCCTGGGCACTTCCGCCAGCTCGTCTCCAGGCTCTGCTGGTACCGGCATGTCCGGTACCAGCAGTACCGGCAATGGGGGCCAGGAGGGTAACAACGGAGGTATCGGGGGTAATGGTGGGGACGGCTATGGCGGTTGGGGTGGCAACGGCTATGGCGGCGACGGTGGCAATGCCGATGGCATGCCCGGTAGACCGGGCGCACCTGGTGGCGGTTTCGCTGATCCCGCTGCAGTGGCCGGCTCCGGGCGGCTGACCAGCCGGACGATCGACCTTTCCGGAGTCACCTCGGTGGTGGCTGGCGCCAATTTCGTGGTGCGCCTGCGGGTAGGCGGACCCGCGCAGGCGGTGGTCAAGATGGACGACAACCTGGTTGACCGGGTGGAGGCCACCGTCACCGGCGATACGCTGCGGCTAGGCATTAAGCCGGGCATGAGCGCTCGGAATGCCACGCTATCGGCCGACGTCACGGTAGCTCAGCTCGACCGGCTAGCTGGCGGTGCAGCCAGCCGGACGGTGCTCACCTCTGCTATCACCAGCCCGGGGCTGCGGGTGGACGTGAACGGAACTGGCTCGGTCACTGGACTGATCGAGGTCGGCCAGCTGCAGGCTGACGTCTCGGGAGCCGGCAGCCTGGCGCTATCCGGGCACGCGCAGGAGCTACGCCTGCGGGCGGCAGGCGCTAGCCGGCTACCGCTCGCTGAGCTCAGCGTCGGCCAGCTCGACGCGACGCTGTCCGGAGCGAGCCGGGCTGTCGTCACGGTCAGCGACTCGCTCGCCGTCCAAGCCACCGGAGCGTCGGTGCTTAGGTTCCGCGGCACGCCACACGTCACCCACTTCCAGAGGTCGGGGATGGCGTCTATCGCGCCCGATTCATCGTAGTGACGTCAAGTAATTGATGGCTGTCGTTTCGCGAACTGGCGATCCTGCGGACCTTTGAAATCTTAAAACAATGCGTTACCAGATGCATACAGACTGTTACCGAGTTGGGATCCATCGATCCTACTCAGCGTAGTATTCATCGTCTAAGAAGAAGTCGCCCATGGCTATCTCGTCACAGTTAGCTTATGCTGACGTCAAGGGGTATTGGCGCGACGCGGGGGGGCGTAGCCAATGTGTCAGGGGGGGCCGTGGCGGCCGGCTGTTCTCATTAAGCCGTCAACTGTGCCTCCGACCAGCGCCGGATGCCGAGCGCGTTGGTCGGGTCTGCGATGAGAACGGATTCGTGGACGCTCACGGGGCGTGACTCAGAGTTACAGTTTATCGCTGAACGTTTAACCGGTGGGGAATCACGCAGTGTCGTCATCGCCGGTCCTGCTGGAGTCGGTAAGACACGACTCGCTCGCGAGGCGTTGGCGGTGGCAAAGCGTGGCGGTCGGGTGACCCGGTGGGCGGCGGGCACCAACGCCGCTGCGGCCATTCCCTTGGGTGCGGTGGCGCACCTGCTGCCGGCGGTGGAAACGGTGTCAGAGCCGTTGACCTTGCTGCAGCGAGCCGGAGCGGCGATTGCAGAGCAGGGCAAAGGCCACCGCTTGGTGATCGGCGTCGATGACGCGCACCTGCTTGATGAGCTGTCGGTGACGCTGCTTCATCAGCTGGCTCTGACCCGGACCGCCTGTGTGGTGCTGACCGTGCGCACCGGGGAACCTGCTCCCGACCCAGTGGTGACGCTGTGGAAGAACGGGTTGGCCGACCGGTTGGAGCTGACCCAGTTGCCGCGAGCGGCGATGAACCGGTTGGTGACCAGTGTGCTCGGCGGAGTGGTCGACAGCCGCACCATCGAACGGCTGTGGCGCGCTACCCGTGGAAACGCGCTTTTCCTGCGTGAGCTGGTGGAAGGCGGCTGCGAGACCGGATCGTTGCGGATGCGCGACGGCGTGTGGCGCTGGGAGGGGCGGATGGAGCCCACCCCCAGGCTCCGCGAGATCGTCCAGGCCCAGCTGGGCGGGCTGGGTGCCGACGAGCGGGCTGCCCTGGAGCTGCTGGCCACCGACGAGCCGCTGGGCTTGGGACGGGTGGCCAGCTTGATCAATCCTGAGGTGGTTGCGGTACTGGAGCGCCGCGGCCTGGTCACCGTGGTGAACAGCGGCTGGCGGGCTGAGGTGCGGTTGGCGCATCCCATCTACGCCACCGTGGTGCGGGATCAGCTGCCGGAGGCCAATGCCTGCCAGTTGCGCCGCAGGTTGGCGAACACCCACCTGCCCTGGAAACGGCAGGATGACCTCCTTCGAGCCGGCATGCTGCTGCTGGATAGCGACCAACCGCAGGCACACGCCAGCCTGCTCGCCGATGCTGCGGTACACGCCAACGCCCTGCTTGATCATGAGAACGCGGCCCGCCTGGCGCAGGCGGCGATTGACGGTAGTGACGGCCGGGACGGGGTCCAGGCACACCTGGCCCTGGTGGAGGCGGTGCGCTGGCAGGGCTGCCCGGACGAGGCCGAGCAGGTGGCGGCGGCGACGGTGCCCTTCGCCACCTCAGCGGAGGACCGCTCGCGGCTGGCCGTGGTGCGCGCGCTGAACCTCTTCTTCGGTGTCCGCCAGGTAGCCAAGGCCGAGGGAATGCTGCAGAAAGCTGCCGCCGAGGCCGCTGATAACGAGGTGCGCAGGCGTATCAGCGCGGTGCGCGGTGTGCTGGCGTTCTTCGCGGGACGTCCGAGCCAGGCTGCCGAGTCCGGCGCCGAGATTCTGGCCTCTGAAGGCGTCACTGCGGAGGCAGCGGTGTGGGCAGCGAGCGCGGCCGGCGCGGGATTGGCCGTCGGTGGCCGCACCACTGAGGCGCTGGCTGCTGTGGAGGCCGGCTGGGCCGCACTGGCGCGATGCACCACCGAGCCGGAAATGGCGTCCTGCCGTCAGGTCCTCGCCCATGCCGAGGTGTCAGCGCTGTTGCTGGCTGGGCGCGTGCACGATGCCGTGACGCGGGCTACCGAGTTGCACGAGTGGTGCATGAGCCAGCCGCAATGGGCCGGGGACGCCTTGGCCGCCGCTCATGTCGGCTGGTCATCATTGGCCGCAGGACGTCCGCGTACTGCCATCCGATGGCTTTCGGAGGCGGTAGCCGGCCTGGGCCAATACGACCCAGGAGGGTTCCGGCAGCTGTGCCTTGCGCTGCTCGCTCAAACCCACGCTCAGCTGGGCGATGCGGCCTTGGCTCGGCGGCTGCTGGAGGGCGGCGATGTCGGGCACCACTGTGCGGTGTTCGAACCGGAATGGCTGCTGGCCGAGGCCTGGCAGGCGGCCGCCGAGGATCACACTGCCCAGGCGATTGATCGTGCGCAGCGGGCCGCGACGGTAGCCCGCGAGATGGGTCAGCCAGCTGTGGAGGCGCAAGCGCTGCACGCCGTGGTCCGGTTGGGGCGGGCCAGCGAAGAAGTGGCTGACCGGCTGCAGCAGCTGGCCGGCCAGGTCGAGGGCCCGCTGGTGGCTGCCTACAGTGCGCACGCCGCGGCGGCAGCTGCCAATGCCGGTGGTGGGCTCGACGAGGTAGCGGCGGAGTTCGAGACTTTAGGAGCCCGGTTACTCGCCACCGACGCAGCAGCGCACGCTGCCGCGGCACACCTGCGCACCGGTGACCGGCGGCGCGCCGCAGCCTCTACTGCTCGAGCTGCTGGCCTGGCGCGCGCATGCGAGGAGATCCGCACCCCGGCTCTAGAGCAGCTCGCGCCGCGGCCGCTGACCAGCCGGGAAGGCGAGGTTGCCAGCCTGGTCGTGCAGGGTCTGAAAAACCAGGCCATCGCGGAGCGCCTGGTACTTTCGGTCCGGACAGTCGAGGCGCACCTGGCTAACGCCTACGCCAAACTTGGCATCAGCAGCCGTGCCGAACTAGCCAAAGCCCTGCGCGCGGACTAACGCACTAACCTCATTAAGCCCGACATGGAGACATGTCGGGATGGAGGTGGCGGCTGTGATCGTGCTGTTCGGGGCGACCGGGTACACCGGCGGGCGGGTGGCCCAGGCCATGGTGCAGCGGGGCTTGGCGCCGATTTTGGCCGGGCGCAATGCCGGCCGGCTGTCGTCGATGGCATCCCGATTGGGCGACCTGGAGGTAGCGCGTGCTGACGTGGCAGACGCCGCCTCTGTGCGGGCTCTGATCACCCGCGGTGATGTGCTGGTGAGCACCGTCGGCCCGTTCATCCGGCTCGGCGAGCCCGCGGTGCGGGCGGCGATCGAAGCGGGGGCGATCTATCTGGACTCCACTGGTGAGCCGCCGTTCATCCGCCGGGTATTCGAAGAATTCGGCCCGGCGGCGCAGCGCACTGGAGCCAGCCTGATCACCGCGTTCGGCCACGACTACGTGCCCGGCAATCTCGCCGGTGCGCTGGCGCTGCGAGACGCGCGAGGACAGGTACACCGGATCGAGGTCGCGTACCTGATCGCCGGCGCCGGACGGGCGCAGGTGATCAGCCGGGGCACCTTCGGATCTGCTGCCGGGTTGCTGACCGAGCAAAGCTTCACCTGGCGCCGCGGCATCCAGCCGGAGCCCACTGCGTCGCGGATCCGCATCCTCAAGCTCGGTGGGCTGGAATGTCCCGCGGTGGCCGTCGGCGCTACCGAGCATTACGCGCTGCCCCGACTCGCCGGCGCGGCGGGCTTGTCCCAAGTAGACGTCTTTTTCGGCAGGTGCGCGCCCCCGACACGTCTGGCGCAGCTGTCCTGCCGGATCATTCCCGCACTGCTGGCGTTACCCGGCGCCCGGGCGTTGGCAGCCCGAATCGGGACGCTTGCGCAGCGCTATGTTGCCGAGCAGCCCGACCCTGGCGCATTGGCCAAGGTCAGCTCCCACGTCTTGGCCACCGCCTATGACGCGTCCGGTGCCGAGCTGGCGCAGGTCAACCTCTCTTCCGGTGATCCGTACCAGCTCACCGCAGATCTGCTCGCCTGGGGTGCACAGCGGGCCGCCGAGCACGGGGTGTCCGGCCCAGGAGCACTGGGCCCCGTTGCAGCCTTCGGCCTTGACGCGCTGGCAGCCGGGGCACGCGAGGTGGGCCTGAGCCGTTACCGCCAGCATGATCGCTAGCTGAGATACTGGCGGGTTACGGTGAGGAATTCCCGCGAGCGTGGCTGACTACGATGGCCCGGTGGCAGCGATGGGTACCGTCCGAGTCGGTCGGGTGCTGCTCGCGGTGCTGGTCGGGCTCGGATCGGTAGGGCTGGGGTGGTTGCTGTGGCCACCTGCCAGTGCTGGCCAGTTCCGCTCTGCCAAGGCCACGGTGGTGGAGTCGGTGTTGTGCGGGCC
>DASQVU010000486.1:0-4828 GCA_035640615.1 Pseudonocardiaceae bacterium | reverse complement strand
TGCCCACCGAGGCGATGGCCGCCGACGTCGAACGCTCGTTTCAGGTACTGGCGCCCTTCGGCGGCCGGCAGACTGGCTACTTCCGCTTCCCTGGCGGCTGCTACGACACAACCGCCCTGCGCGCAATCGCACCGACGCACTGCACGGTCGTCCAATACGACATCGTTGGTGGTGATGCCTTCAACAACAACGCGAATTCCATCACCGACAATGTGCTGCGGCACGCACACAATGGGGGAATTGTCGTGCTGCACATTACCGAGGCCAACGCCCCGCGGACTGCAGACGCACTCCCAGCCATCATCAGTGGGCTGCGGTCCCGCGGATACCAGCTGGTCAGCTTGTCAACACTGGTGCAGGGGGCCCGCTAGGCGGCACCCTTCATGGCCCTTCATGGCCGGAAAAAGCGGAGTGCCTCCTTGAGACGCATCACCGTCTCCGGTTCCAGCAGCAGCTCGAGGGAGATGGGTTGATTGTTGCCGAACAGCCGGCCATCGATGGCCAGCGTGGTCGTCTTGCGACCTGCCTCGAGCTCGGGACCGAAAATCAGGGCCGTGCTCATGCGGACATCGGCGTCGACGACAAGACCGTAACCGGCTAACTCCTCACCCATGAGAATGCAGCCCCATCCTTCGGCCAAGTCGGACCCAGCACCCTTCAGCCGCTGCCAGGGCACCCAGAGCCACGGCTCCCCCTGGTCGATCCGCCCGTGGTGGGTCACGCACACTGGCACGCTGCCAGCGCCCTCATCGCTGTCGATACGAACCTGATGCTGCGGGTCGCGCTGGTGATCAGTGCAGCGGATCACCATGCACGATGGTGGCGGTGTGGCAGGCATTTCCCTTCAGACAGTAATGGCCCGCCACCGCGCCCGCAGCTTTGATCTCGCCGCGAAGCGCTGCGCGAGGGCGCGCTGGTGCATCGGACTGGACGGATCAGCGCATCAGCGCGCATGCTGCCACCTGATGACCGGCACACCGGCGGAGATCGCTGAGATCACCGCGGGCATCCGGCGTCGGGCTGGGACGCGCCGATGCAGGTGACCGTGGTCGGTAGCGTCAACCTCGACCTGGTAGCCACGCTGCCGCGGTTGCCGCAAGCAGGCGAGACCCTGACCGCCACCGGCCTGACCCGCGTTCCCGGCGGTAAGGGAGCCAACCAGGCACTGGCGCTGCGCCGGTTGGGGCTGGCGGTCCAGTTGGTCGCCGCTGTGGGCACCGACGCCGACGCCGGCAGCGCCCTGGAGTTACTCCGCGCGGAGGGCGTCGGGCTGGACCGGCTGCGGCGGGTCGCGGAGCCGACCGGACTGGCCCTGATCGCCGTCGATACTGCCGGAGACACCACCATCACGGTGGTTCCCGGTGCGAACGCAGCGCTGCAGGTAACCGCTGAGGACGTCGCGCGTGCCGACGCGGTGCTGACCGTGCTGGAGGTGCCCGACCACGCCGTCGCCGCAGCCGCCCGGCACACCCGCGGGTTGTTCGTACTCAATGCCGCTCCGGCCCGGCCGGTGCCGGCCGAGGTGCTACGGCGCGCCGATCTGGTGGTGGTCAACAAGGCCGAGCACGCCGCGCTGCCCGAGCTGCGCACCGCGCAGGCGCTGGTCATCACTGACGGGTCGCGCGGTGCGGTGATGCTGCGCAACGGCCGGCAGGTCGCAGCCGCCACTCCCCCGCCAGTCGACGCGGTGGATGGCACCGGTGCCGGTGACGCGTTCATCGCTGCCGCGGTAGCAGGGTTGCTGGACGAGCAGCCCGACGCCGCCCTGCTCGCCCGGGCGTGCGCGGCCGGCGCCCTGGCGGCGACCCGGCCCGGTGCCCAACCGTCGCTGCCCACCGCTGCGCAGATCGACGAGGTGCTGGCCGGATGATCGTGCCGATGATCATCGATACCGACCCGGGCGTGGACGACGCGGTGGCGCTGCTGCTGGCGATGGCCAGCCCGCAGGTGCAGCTGCTGGCCGTCACCACGGTATTCGGCAATGCCGGCGTGGAGGTCACCACCGCCAACGCGCTGCGGCTGCGGGCGCTGGCCGGGCTCGATCAGCTGCCGGTAGCTGCCGGTGCAGCCCGGCCGCTGGTATACCCCCGGTCCCCACGGGCTAGCTGCTGGCACGGCGCGGACGGGCTCGCCGGGCGGGCTGATCGGTTACCGCTGCCCAGCAGTCCGGTCAGCCCGCTCGGTGCGGTGCCCCTGACGGCCACCCTGCTGCGTGGCGCGGTCGCCCCGGTGACGCTGGTGGCGATCGGCCCACTGACGAACATCGCGCTGCTGCTGGCCGTGCACCCGGAGGTGAAGCCCCGGATTGGGCGCATCGTGACGATGGGGGGCGATCTCAGCGGGCCGCACGCCGAGTTCAACGTCGGCTCCGATCCGGAAGCGGCCCGCCGGGTGCTCGTCGAGGAGGACGTGCCGACCACCCTGCTGCCGTTGAATCTGACCCGGCAGGCGGTGCTCGGCGGCACCTGGCTCGCCGAGCTGGCGGCAGCCGGTCCGCGCTGCGCCATCTTGGCCTGCGCCGTCAAGGCATACCAGGCGCGACGCCGGGCCCCGGTGGCACTGCACGATGCGTTAGCCGTGCTGGAAGCCGCCAACCCGGGCACGGTGCGCACGGCACCGCAGCATCTGGAAGTGATCTGCGATCACGGACCGACCCGAGGTGCGGTGGTCAGCGGCGGGAACGGCCGCCGGGTTCAGGTGGCGCACGACGCCGACCTGGCCGCGGTCAACGCGGCGATCCTGAACCGGCTGCGACTCGTGCGGTGATCTCCGGGGATTGCCTGGACCGCAACCGCAGTACCAGCACTGCGATCAGCGCTCCGAGCAGCCCGCCCAGGGTGTTGTGGACGATGTCGCGGAGCTGGCACTCGCCGCCGCCGGTGGCACCCTGCACGTATTCGATCAAGGCGCTGACGAGCATGCTGGAGACCACAATAAGCGCCGGGCGCCGGGTCGCCAGCGTCCCGAAGAGCGCGTAGGGCACCAGCATCGCCACGTTGAGCTCTTCATACAGATGAGCCAGCGAGAAGGTGCCGACCGTGCAGACCCGCAGCGTGGCCAGCGGGCTGAGACCTCCCGTAGGGAAATGCCCGAACGGGCGCACCACCGTCAGCGCCAGCGCGAGTGCCAGGCCGCAGCCGGCAAGCACCGCGGGCTTGCGGTCCCAACCGCGGCGCGGCGCTAACCACCAGGCCGCGCCACCCAGCAGCAGCGCGCCGGGGACGAAGCCGGCGGGAACCTCCAGGTGGTGCAGGAAGATGTTAATCAGGTTGTGGTAGTTGAGGTCCACTCCGTCCCACACGCTCAGTAGCCTATCGCTCACTTAGCGTCCAGTGAATGCGGCCTTGCCAGGGCCGTGCTCGAGGAAGGACCGCATCCCGATCATCCGGTCCTCGGTGTGCGCCAGTGCCGCGAATGCCTCGCCCTCCAGCCGCAGGCCCTCGCTGAGCTCGACGTCGAGCCCGTCGTCGATGGCCGCCTTGGCTGCGGCCAGCGCACGCGCCGGGCCGGCCACGAACTGCTGCGCCCAGCGCCGAGCCGCGGCATACGCCTCTCCGGCGGCGACCACCTCATCTACCAGGCCGATCCGCAGGGCTTCCTCGGCACGAAGGAACCGGCCGGTGTAGATCAGTTCCTTGGCCCGAGAAGGGCCGATCAGCCGCGGCAGCCGCTGGGTGCCGCCGGCACCCGGGATGATCCCGAGCAGGACCTCTGGCTGGCCGATCTTGGCGTCCTCAGCGGCGATACGCCGATCGCAACACAACGCCAGCTCACACCCACCGCCCAGCGCGAAACCCGTGATAGCGGCCACGGTGGGTTTCGGGATGTCCGCCACCGTGGCAAACGATGAGGACAGCTCGGCAGGCAGCGCTGCCAGTTCGGCGGCGGGCGCCGCCGCCATCTCCTTGACGTCAGCCCCAGCCGCGAAGACCCGCTCGCCACCGTAGACGATCACCGCGCGGATCTCGTCGCGCTGCGCCGCCTGCTGCGCTGCATGCCGGATCTCCGCCGCGCAGGTACGGTTCAGGGCATTCATCGGTGGACGGTCCAGCCGGATCGTGCCGATGCCGCCATCCGCCTCAAGCCTGACGAACTGCATGGCTTCGCACGTTACCGGCGGCCGCTCGTTCGCCGCTCAGCGGGAGCGTGCGCGCAGTTCACCGCTGTACTCGTCGCGACCAAAACGATCTTCAATCGCCTCACCGGCACACTGCGGCGAACGTCTGGACGGTTGAACGTCATCATCTGCCGTGGGGTGCCTGACGCGCAGCTCCCCCGGGGCTGATCCGGGGGAAGCTCACACGGGGCACGGTGTCCCTAGGCCGGTTGCGGTGAGGTGGAGGCAGCGGTGGCGATGGCAACGTCTCGATATGTGGGGCAGTAGGCTTCCACGGCGACGGCGAGGAAGTAAACCGCGTCGTCCGCGCTTATTCCAGCACTCGTCGTGGTTGCCAGGATGTAACTCGCACGATCTCCCTGCGCCAGCAGCAAGCACGCTGACTTCGACGCGTCAATGAGACTGGCGTTGCTTTGCCGTTGGAAGGATGGGCGACTGCGCAGAAGCGCGATGACTGTCAAGTCCGTGTCCTGGTCCGCGGACAATGTTGCGCTGGCAGCCTTCGCCGCGCCACCCACAGCAGCAGTTGCCGAACTTTGGGTAGAAGTCGATGCCTGAGCCTGGGCCGATGGATCGAGGAGAGTGATGGAGACAGCCGAAAGCACGATAAGTCCCGCTAACGGGAACCAGAGCACTCGTGCGATTGTTCCGAGTTTCGGCATGATGAATCCTGATGATGTGCAGGCGCCGCCGCGCCCTCGACGGTGCACT
>DASQVU010000485.1:0-6128 GCA_035640615.1 Pseudonocardiaceae bacterium | reverse complement strand
CAGCGCGACACGCATGGTTACTCCGGTAGCCAAGATGCTTTCACCGCCGTTCGCTGCGTTGACGACCCACCGGTGCGGGATCCGGTGGTGGTCCGGGAAGCCGATCGGCGTTACCGGGAAGCCGCGCCGTTCCTCGATGACGGGCATCCTCCGTCAGCGGCCCGGGATGCCTGCGCTTTCTGGCCGGTGCCGCCTACCGGCAGCCTAGGAGCCGATCAACTCGACGGGTTGCCGCCGGTGCTGGTGGTCTCCACGACGGGGGATCCAGCTGCCCCGTACCAGACTGGAGCCGAGGTGGCTCGGCGGCTGCGCGGCAAGTTGCTCACCTACGAGGGCAACCGGCACACCGTGGTCCTGCAGGGTGTGAAGTGCGTGGATGAGACGGTGACCGACTACCTGGTCCGGCTGGCGCTCCCTAAACGTTCCACGCTCTGCGCCACCTGAGCGGGTTGCTGGGCGGCTGCCTTGCCGATCAGCACCGCGCCGAGCGCGCCGAGCACACACACCCCTGCGGTGAGCAGGAAGATGTCCCGATACTCGGTACGCAGCGCGGTCTGGACGGCCAGCTGGTAGGCGGCGAGCTGGTGCTGGTACATCTCGGGGCTGACGCCGAAAGGCAGGGGGGTGGCTAACTGGGCGGTGAGCTGGCGGAAGCGGTGCAAGCCCCAGGCTGATAGCGCCGCGACGCCCACCAGCATGCCGGTCATCCGGGCCACCACCACAGCGGCGGATGCCACACCATGCCGGTCGGGTGGGGTCGCGCGCAGCGCCGCGGTCGACACCGGCGCGATCACCAGGCCAAGGCCCAAGCCGGCCAACGCTAAATCGGTATCCAGCCGAGGGAGGTTCAGCGGGCCGAGATGGTGGCGGGCGGCTAGGACATCCGCGGGCCATCCTGCGATGAGCAAGTAGGCGGCCGCGGCCAGCAACATCCCGACTACCGCCACCACCGGGTTGCCCAACTTGCTTGCGGCCACCCCGCCCACGAATGCGCCGATAGGCAGCGCGACCAGAAACCGGACCAGGATCGCGGTTGCGGCGGTTGCCTCGCGACCCAGCACCGTCTGCGCGTAGAGCTGGACGTCGACCAGGGTCACCAGCAGCGCCGCGCCGGCGGTCAGGCTGACCCATAGCGAACTGGAGAAGATCCGCCACTGCACCCCAACGGGATCGAGCAGGCGCACCTTGGCACGCCGCTCCCACAGCACGAACGCCAACCCGGTCACTGCGGCCGCACCGAGCACCGGGGCTCCCCATGTCGGCAGCACCGCCCGGTCCGGGTCGGGGTTGTACAACCCGACGACCAGCAGACCCAGGGTCAGTGCGAGCAAGCCGCCGCCGGCGAGATCCAACGGAGCCCGTCGTGCGGAGCCGGCTGGCTTGGCGGGCACGGCCAGTTGCACCGCCACCACCGCCACGGCTGCCAGTGGGATGTTCACCCAGAACACGCCGCGCCACCCAACCGCTGCGGCCAGCCCGGCACCGTAGAGTGGTCCGAGCACGCTGCCTAGCTCCTGGGCGGCGCCCAGCGTGCCCAACGCGGTGGACCGGCCGCGATCTGGCCACAGGTCTGCGGCCAGCGCCATGGAAACCGGTAATAACGCGCCACCGGCGATACCCTGCAAGGTCCGGCCCGCTACCAGAACCGTCAATGTCGCTGCGGCCGCAGTCAACGCCGAGGCCGCCGCGAACGTGATCAGGCATGCCTGGAGCAGTACACGGCGCCCGAAGCGATCAGACGCTTGTCCTAGCATGGGCATCGCCGCGACATAACCCAGCAGGAAGCCGGTCACGATCGGGGTGGCGCGCTCCAAGTGATTCAGCGGTATCTGCAGGTCGCGGACCATGTCGACCAGCAGGCTGACCACCACATAGGCGTCCAGCGCGGCGAGCAGGGTGACGAGCGCGCCAGAACTCAGCGCCAGCCCGCGGCGCCGCACCAAGCCTGCCGTCGCGCTCATCGAAGCAGCACGAGGTCAGGCTGGCGCGGTGATCTGAGCGGGGGCGTCGTAATCAGAGAAATGGGCGGTGATGCCGCCGCTGGTGGTCGGGAACTGCGCCTTGACCAGCCGGGAGCCCTGCACGGCGATCCAGACCTCGCTGGGCTTGTCCGTGGCCAACCCAGGCACCATCGTGCCGAGCGGCTGGGCCGGGAAAGTCGCCTGGACCCGGTAGGTGTCCACCCCGTCGACCTGCTCGCGGTCTTGAGTGGTGACGTCCTTACCGCTGGCCAGCGCGGCCGCGATACCTCGGTCCGGGTTCAGGATGATCGACGGGTCATACACCGTGCCGGCAAACGACAGCGGTAGCTTCTGGACCGGCCCGGTCGGTGGGCGCAGGTACAGATCCTGACCGATGATCGTAAATTGAAGTTCCAGGAGCTGCCGGCCCTCATCCACCTTGGCGGTGCCCTGTGCCGATCCTTCCCGGGTGAGCTGGCCCTCGGCGGAGCGCAGCTGGACCCCCGGCGCGTTGCCTTGGACATCGAACGCGAAGCGTGTGGTGTTCACGGTTCGCATCGCCTTGGCGGAATCGGCGAGCACCGTGGTTCCCTGCGGGAGATGCGCCGTCTGTCCGCTGCTCCCGCCGCACGCGGTGACCAGTGCGATGATCAAAGACACGACGAGGACAGCGAAGGAGGCGACACGGCGCATGCCGTCATCGTAGGGGCCAGACGGCTGCGCCGTCACGGATTGTTCTTTGCCGTGCGCGTACCCTGCGCGCATGGATCGCCAGCAGGAATTCGTGCTGCGCACGCTGGAAGAACGCGACATCCGGTTCGTTCGGTTGTGGTTCACCGACGTGCTGGGCTACCTCAAATCGGTGTCGGTAGCACCGGCCGAGCTAGAAGGCGCCTTCGCCGACGGCATCGGCTTTGACGGGTCTGCCATCCAGGGCTTCGCCCGCGCATACGAGTCCGACATGATCGCCAAGCCGGACCCGGCCACCTTCCAGGTGCTGCCGTGGGAGAACCCGCGGGGCGAGCATTACTCGGCCCGGATGTTCTGCGACATCACCATGCCCGATGGTTCGCCGTCCTGGGCCGACCCGCGCCACGTGCTGACCCGGGTGCTGTCCAAGGCGGCGGAAACCGGGTTCACCTGCTACGTGCACCCCGAAATCGAGTTTTACCTGCTCCGCGACCTGCCTGATAACGGATCGGAGCCGGTGCCGGCCGACTCCGGCGGGTACTTCGACCAGGCCAGCCACGACGCCGCCCCGCATTTCCGCCGGCACACCATCGAGGCGCTGGAGCAGATGGGCATCTCGGTGGAGTTCAGCCATCACGAGGGCGCGCCCGGCCAGCAGGAGATCGACCTACGCTACGCCGACGCACTGACCATGGCGGACAACATCATGACCTTCCGGTACGTCGTGAAGGAGGTCGCGATCACCCAAGGCGTGCGCGCCTCGTTCATGCCCAAGCCGTTCACGGCGCAGCCCGGCTCTGCCATGCATACGCACATGAGCCTGTTTGAGGGCGACCGCAACGCCTTTCACGACGACAACGACCCGTATGAGCTGTCTGCTACCGGCCGGGCGTTCGTTGCCGGGGTGCTCGTACACGCCCGGGAGATCACCGCGGTAACCAACCAATGGGTGAATTCCTATAAGCGGCTGATCGTTGGTGGGGAGGCCCCCACGTCGGTGTGCTGGGGACACGCGAACCGGTCGGCCCTGGTCCGGGTGCCGATGTACTCACCCGGTAAGGCATCCAGCCGGCGCGTGGAAATCCGAACTCCGGACTCGGCGTGCAATCCCTACTTGTCCTATGCGGTGATCTTGGCTGCCGGTTTGCGGGGAGTGCGAGAAAATTATGAGCTGCCGCCCCCGGCCGAGGATGACGTGTGGTCGCTGTCTGAGCGTGAGCGCCGGGCCGCGGGGTACGCGCCGTTGCCGCAGAATCTGTCCGAGGCGCTGGTCGAAATGGAGAACTCAGAGCTGGTCGCCGAGACCCTCGGGGAGCACGTTTTCGATTTCTTCTTGCGCAACAAACGTGCCGAGTGGGACAGCTACCGCCGGCAAGTAACGCCGTACGAACTGCGCACCTACCTCCCGGTGCTGTAATCCCCACCCCGTTGGCCGGCGTGTCGCGCCCTCGTGCGCGCTGTGTCGTGCCCCCAGGTACACGCACGCTCGCAGCACTCCGTCCGATACTCGATCGACACAGCGCGGGCGCCCAAGCTCACAATGGCGCGGTGACCGTTCGGCTACACGACGGTCTCGACGACTTCGTGGCGCTTGCTCAGCCCTTGCTGAAAGCCGATCCGATCCGCCATAGCATCGCCCTTACGGTGCTCGCCCCGCTGGGCAAATCCCGGAGATCAGTGATGATCCGCTGATCCTGTGCTGTGGATCGCCCGGCACCGGCTCACCCCACCCGTCGGCGTGCCAGATGGTGGCGCGCGCCCCGATAACCCGCAGTCTGCATCCAGACTGCGGGTTAGCCTGGCGAAGGTGAAGACACGGCTGCTGGTGGTGGAACCTTCGGACGTCGATCCGGTCGAGCGGTTGGGGGAATGGCTCGCGCAGGCCGGGGCAGAGCTGACCGTGTGCCGCCCGGCGGCCGACGGAGTTCCCGACAGCCTCGACGGGGCTGACGGGGTGGTCTGTATGGGCGGTGCGATGGGGGCGCATGACGACGCCGACCATCCG
The DNA here is from genome assembly GCA_035640615.1 of Pseudonocardiaceae bacterium. Classification (GTDB taxonomy): domain Bacteria; phylum Actinomycetota; class Actinomycetes; order Mycobacteriales; family Pseudonocardiaceae. Next base: position 1,472 of record DASQVU010000485.1, on the reverse strand, counting down.
TGGCTGGCCGCGCTGCGATCGTTGCTCGCCGGCGCGGTCGCCCGCCGGTTGCCGGTGCTCGGGGTCTGCCTGGGGGCTCAGCTGCTGGCACTGGCCACCGGCGGCGAGGTACGGCCGGCGGTCGATGGCCCAGAGGTCGGCACCCTGCTGATCGCCAAGCGAGACGTGGCCGCCTACGACCCGCTGTTTGCCCCGCTCCCGCTGACGCCCGATGTCATCCAGTTTCACCACGACGAGATCTCCCGGTTGCCGCCAGGAGCCACCCTGCTCGCCTCCTCGCCGCGGTATCGCAACCAGGCGTTCCGGGTCGGCGCCGCTGGCTACGGCCTGCAGTGCCACATCGAGACGTCGCCCGCCACGGTGCTGTCTTGGGCCCAGCGGGACACCGCTGGCAACTTCCCGCTACGGCAGCTGGCACCGGATCACCTCGAACAGGTGCACACCGACATAGCACACGCATGGCAGCCTTTCGCCGCCCGTTTCGTGGCGCTAGCCAGCGGCGAACTGGCCCCGCCGGCGGGCAGCGCGGACCGCCGGGCACTACCGCTGCTCCGCGGCTAACCGCAAGGAGTGTGGCGGTGACGGAAGGTGGACGCAGCGGGCTTTCCTTGGCCCGGTTGGGACTCACCGACGACGGTGCCGCGGACGCTCTCACCAAGCTCGGTTGGTGGATCCACGGGCGGGTCAGCCAGGACGCAGAGAACGTGCTGTGGGCGCTGTCTCGGGCGCCGGACCCGAACCTCGCGCTGCGCACCTTGGCCCGGTTGGCTACTGCTGCTGGTCCGGGATGGGATGAGCTCGATGCCGCACTACGCCTGGAACAGGGTGCGCGCGGGAGGTTGCTCGGTCTGCTGGGATCGTCTACGGCACTGGGGGATCATCTCGTCGCTCACCCGCCGCGCTGGCATGGACCGGCTGCTGCCGGGGTGCTTGCCCCGGATTGGACCGATCGCGCCGCGCAGCGACTGCTCGCTGCGGTTGGCGCAGATCCCGCTGACCCGGCGCGGGCCTCCCTGACTGGGGTCAAGGCGCAGCGGACCCTGCGTGAGACCTACCGGGACCTGATCGCTGAGCTGGCGGCCGCCGACCTGGCAGCGGTGGTGGAGCCGGAGCTGCCGGTGGTGCCCTTCGAGCAGGTCACCGCAGCGCTCGCGGATCTCGCGATCGGCGTTCTGCGCGCCGCGCTAGCCGTGGCCGTCACCGAGGTCACTGCACGTGGGCCGGTACCCCGGCTTGCCGTGATCGGAATGGGCAAATGCGGTGGGGCGGAGCTCAACTACGTCTCCGACGTCGATGTGATCTTCGTAGCTGAAGCGGAGGACGAACTGGGCGTTGCTACCAAGCTGGCGTCGGTGATGATGCGATTCGCATCGGCGTGCTTCGAAGTGGACGCGGCCTTGCGGCCTGAGGGTAAGTTCGGCGCCCTGGTGCGAACACTGGACGGCTACCTGGCCTACTACCGGCGGTGGGCC
>DASQVU010000484.1:0-6237 GCA_035640615.1 Pseudonocardiaceae bacterium | reverse complement strand
CCACGCCGAGAGCATTCGGGGGCTACCGCGGTGCCGGCAACCCCGAGTTGATCGAGCAGCCTTGCGCCCGCAACGCGTGGCCCTGCGCGATGACACCGGCACCACGAAGTCCAAAGCCGGCAATCGGATCATCGGTCTCCCCGACGAACTACTGACGCTGCTCCAGCGACACCGCACCGAACAAGACGACGAACGGGCCAAGGCTGCCGAACTGTGGCAAGAGACCGATTACGTGTTCACCACGCCCACTGGCCAACCCCTGAATCTACGCACCGATCACCGCGAGTGGAAACTACTCGTCGCCCGCGCGGGCGTGGCCGAGCGCAGGTTGCACGACGCGCGCCACACCGCCGCCACGGTGCTGCTCCTGCTTGGCGTTGCTGAGCGCACCGTCATGGGAGTGATGGGATGGTCCAACACGGCAATGGCCGCGCGCTACCAACACCTCACCGCCACCATCCGGCGCGACGTTGCCCAACGCGTCGGCGGGCTGCTGTGGCAACCCGCGCCCGGACGCCAGAACAGCGACGCGACCGCAGGAACCCCATCTGAGCCGCGTCCCGTCTCAAATGCCACCGAAAATGCAACCACCGCCGCAAACGCTGGCCAGACGCGATCAACACGCGCGGCATTTCCCCCGGTCACAGGTGGCGGAAGCGGAGGGATTCGAACCCCCGGTACCTCTCGGTACGCTCGCTTTCAAGGCGAGTGCATTAGACCGCTCTGCCACGCTTCCAAGCCGCCACGCTAGCGCGTGGCGGCTTGTGAGTGGCGTTCGATGCTATGGCACCGAACGCCACTCACGAGCTGTGCAGCGGGTAGCGCTGCACAGCCACGTCCGACAGCTCGGTGCGGGGCACCCAGCCGCGCCAGACCCGGTAGTCGACCTCTGCGAGTCCGAGGTCAGCTGCCCGCGAGCCATTCTCGCCGATGTAGTGGATCACCGCCTGGTCCGGCCCGGACTCCACCAGCTCCACCGGAAGGCCGTGCCAGACACCGCACCAGCGCACCAGCTCTAGCGAGTCGAGCTCCTCGACCTGGACCGACAACGTGCACACACCGGCCTGCTCGATGAACTCCTCGGGCACTCGCCTGCCCGGCAGCGGGTGCAGGGTCACCTCGCCGGGCTGGGGACCGAAGTCGGCGTCGTAGTCCCCGCCGTGGAACTGCGCGACCAGACCGCGCCGCACGCTGGGTCGCAAGGGTACCGGTGGGCGGTTCCAGCCGGCTGGGCTGAGCGTGGCAGGCCCCGTGCTGACCCATCCGACTTGTCGGTTCAGGTACGCGCCCACGCGCTGCTCGTCACCCTGAGAGTCGATCCGCCACAGCTCCGTGCCAGCCGGCAGCTCGATCAGGTCCACCTGGAAGACGCTGCGCGCAAAGGGGGCGATGTACAGCTGTGGATCGTGCGCGTAGAAGCGAAGCACGTGCAGCTCGTCGTTGACCGGCCAGCCGGTCACCTGGTCCAGGCCATAGCGCCGGATCAGCTCGGACGACGAGCTCGCTGGAACGTCCTCCAGGCGGGTCACGAAACCGGCGATGCGGTGCGGGTCAAAGCGCCCGGGCACCACCACGTTGCCCAGCGTCAGGTCGACCAGGCCGGGCAGCACCACCTTCTGCATGGCGGTGTCCGGCATCAGCACCGGAACCTGGCTCGGCGCCCGCAGCCGCGGAGGGGCGGGAGCGAAGCGTTCTCGAGATGCCGTCCGGTCCGTGCCGAGCGCGGTGCCATTCGCGGCGCCGTCGCCCATCACGCCACGATCTGCGGCCAACCCGTTGGTTGCCACCCCTGTTACTGGATCTGTCATCAGCTCCACACTCCCCGTCGGGATGCTCGACCACATTCCAAAGCCAGGCTGGGTGCGGGGAACCTACTACTCCATTCGGCGCAAGCATGGCGGGAGGGGGTTGGTTGGCCGCCGAGTGGATTTGGTAACGCAACGAAATTAGCTGGTCACTGGCCGCGTAGGTGGTCTGCCACGCGCTCGAATATTCCGGCCAAGACGAGCCGCTCCTCGACAGACAGTAGATCCACCAAATGATCACGGACCCCGCGGACGTGGGTCGGTGCGGCTTTGCGCAGCACGTTCCAGCCGTGGCTGGTGAGCACGGCGAACACTCCGCGGCGGTCCGCCGGACATTCCTGGCGGCGCACCAGCCCAGCTTTTTCCATCCGGCCGATCTGATGTGACACCCGGCTCTTCGACGAGGCAACCTGCTCAGCCAGCGTGCTCATGCGTTCCTGCCCGCAAGGCGCCTCGGACAGCCTGACCAGCAGCTCGTAGTCGGCCAGCGCCAGCTCGTGTTCATCCTGCAGTTCCCGGTTGAGCTGGGCATCGAGCAGGTGCGTGGCGACGACGTAAGCGCGCCACGCGCGCATTTCCTCGTCATTGAGCCAGCCCGGCTCACCGCTCATCTTCGCAGGTTAACCGACTGTCTCGCAGACGACGCTGTGCGCGCCCAACTCCGCTGGCCGGGCGTAGCCCGCCAGCGCCAGGGTGAGGTCCACATCAGCCAGGATCACCCGAAGCACGTGCTCAACCCCCCGCTGCCCAGCCAACCCCAGTCCGTAGACCCAGGGCCGGCCCAGCAGTACCGCCTGGGCACCCAACGCCAGCGCGATCAGCACGTCAGCGCCGCACCGGACCCCGGAGTCCAGCAGCACCGGGGCCCGCCCGTCAACCGCGGCGACCACGCCGGGCAGGCAGTCCAGCGCCCCTCGGGACCCGTCGACCTGCCGGCCGCCGTGATTGGACACCACCAGGCCGTCGACGCCGTGGTCCAGCGCAGCCCGAGCATCGTCGGGGTGGCAGATCCCTTTGACCAGCAGCGGCAAGGCGGTCCACTCGCGCAAGCGCGCGAGATCCGACCAGCTCAGCGCCGGATTGCCGAACACCTCTGCCCAGGCCTGTACCGCTTGCTCGGGGGTCGGCGGCAGCCCGCCCAGCCTAGCCTGGAACACCGGATCGGACAGGTAGTTGGCGATGCCCTTGCGTTGCAGGAACGGCAGGTGCGCCAACGCCAGATCACGCGGTCGCCAACCCAGCGCCCAGGTATCCACGGTCAGCACGATGGCCTGGTAGCCGGCCGCGTCGGCGCGGCGCACCAGCGACTCGGCCAGCTCCGGGTCACGCGGCCAGTACAGCTGGAACCAGCGCGGCGCCTCCGGGGCCGCTGCGGCGACATCTTCCAGCGTGGTCGATGATGCGGTGGACAGCACGCTGGTCAGCCCCAGTGCCGCGGCGGCGCGGGTGACAGCTAGATCGGCGTCCGGGTGCACCAAGCCGAGCACCCCGATCGGGGCGGTGAGCACCGGGGCTGCCATCGGCGTCCCCAGTACCGTGGTGGACAGGTCGCGTTCGGTGACACCGCGCAGCATCCGCGGCACGATCCGCCAACGCGCGAAGGCCTCCCGGTTCGCGGCGATGGTGCGCTCGGTGGACGCGCCCCCGGCCACGTAACCGAGCGCCTCACCGGGCAGCACGTGGCGGGCCGCGGCCTCCAGCCCGTCGGCAGTCATCGGTAGATCTGGCCGCTGCCCGGCAAGACCTTTTTTGTAGATCTCCTTTGCCAGGTCACCGAAGTGGGCCATACCAGGCACCCTAATCGGCACCGAGTAGCTGGCGGCAACCCTCGAGTCCGTCCACTTTGAGGGTCCACTGGGGACGGATGAAGTGCGCCGCCGGCAGCAGCAACCGGATCTCGGTGGCGGCAGCGCCGCGCCGGGCGAACGTAGCGGTGCCGTCGGCGCGGTAGCCCAGCTTCTCGCTCAGCCGCAGCGATGCCGGGTTGTCGAAGTACGCGCCGGAGCGCGCGGCGGTGGCACCGAGGTGGTCGTATGCCAGCATCAGCACGGCGGCGCGCATCTCCGTGCCGAACCCGCGGCGCTGCTGTTTTATGCCGAGCCAGGAACCGGTCCAGACCTCCCGGGTGATCGCGAAGTCTTCCGCTCTCATGGTCTGCTCACCAATGACCCGGCCGTCGTGGCGGACCAGAAAATTGAGCTTCCAGTTCGTCGGAGTCAGTTGCGAACGGGTGGCCCAGTGGTACTGCAAAGCGCCGCGCACCAAATCGTCCGGCGGTTGCTCCGTCCACGCCTGGCGAAAGGGCATCTGCTCGGGCGGATGGACGCCGCGCAGCGCAAGCGCTGCCAGCTCGTAAAGACCCTCGTCGTCGTCGGGGCGCAGGGTCAGCCGTGGAGTGCGCAGCACCAGGTGGCGCAGCGGCCAGGGCTCTGGCTGGGGTGGCTCGGGCTGGGGTCCGGGCATGGCGGCCACGCTACGACTACGGTCAGGAACCGTGCGCGCGATTTCCATCACCTGCTACGGCGGCCCGGACGTCTTGGCGCTGACCGAGCAGCCCGATCCCATCCCAGGCCCCGGTGAGGTGCTGATCGACGTCGTTGCCACCTCGGTGAACCGAGCCGACCTGTTGCAACGCCAAGGCCGCTACCCCGCGCCGCCCGGCACCACCGAGATCTTGGGACTGGAATGTTCCGGCCGGGTTGCCTCGCTCGGTGACGGGGTGAGCGGGTTCACGGTCGGCGACGAGGTGTGCGCGCTGGTGGCCGGAGGCGGGTATGCCGAGCGGGTGGCGGTACCGGCCGGGCAGGTCATGCCACTGCCGCCGGGGGTCGATGTGGTGACCGCTGGTGGGGTGCCCGAGGTGGCCTGCACGGTGTGGTCGACGGTGGTGCGCCACGCCGGTCTGGTCGCTGGGGAGCTGCTGCTGGTGCACGGCGGCTCTGGGGGTATCGGCACGCACGCGATCCAGGTGGGGCGGGCGCTGGGCGCTACGGTCGCCGTTACGGCGTCTGCGAACCGGCTGGCGCGCTGCGCGGAGCTGGGGGCCGAGATCCTGATCGACTACCGCGCACAGGACTTCGCCGAGGAGCTGCGCGGCCGCGCCGACGTCATCCTCGACAACATGGGCGCGGCGTACCTGGACCGCAACCTCACAGCGCTTGCTCCCGACGGACGGCTGGTGGTGATCGGCCTGCAGGGCGGGGTGAAGGCCGAGGTGAATCTCGGGGCTTTACTGCCGAAACGGGCCAGCATCGCGGCCATCGGGCTGCGCGGGCGATCGGTGGACGGTCCGCATGGAAAAGCCGCGCTGTGCGCCGACGTCGTCGCCCGGCTGTGGCCGATGTTCGGTGACGGCCGGGTCGTGCCGGTGGTGCACGCCACGCTGCCGTTGGCGGAGGCTGCGCGGGCGCACCAGATGCTTGAGGACGGCGGGGTGGTCGGCAAGATCTTGCTGACCACTGGCGGGTGATGCGGGGCACCAAGGCGGGACACGCGGGGCACCAAGGCGCCACACAGTGGGCATGAGGGCCCGACACAGGGGGCACTAGGGCGCGACACGCGGGGGTGGGAACGGAGGATGATGGGGTTATGAGTGAACCGGATGAGCAGCAGATCATCGTGGTGGGGCCGGATGGCAGGCCAGTGCAGGCCACAGTGTCCGGCAACGCCGACGATCAGCGCGGCATGGAGGTCGCTGACCAGGTCGAGCAACCCGCCAAGGTGATGCGGATCGGCAGCATGATCAAGCAGCTGCTGGAAGAGGTGCGCGCTGCGCCGCTGGATGAGGCCAGCCGCAACCGGCTCCGGGAGATCCACGAAACCTCGATCCGCGAGCTGGAGCAGGGCCTGGCCCCCGAGCTGCGCGACGAGCTGGAACGGCTGACGTTGCCGTTCAGCGAGGACGCCACACCCAGCGACGCCGAGTTGCGGATCGCGCAAGCCCAGCTGGTGGGCTGGCTGGAGGGGTTGTTCCACGGCATCCAGACCGCGCTGTTCGCCCAGCAGATGGCCGCCCGGGTGCAGCTGGAGCAGATGCGCCGCGGGTTACCCGCCGGCGCGATGCCGCCCGGCATGATTCCTCCTGGCGCCCACCCCGGCGAACCCGGCCCCCGAGGCTCCGGCACCGGCCAGTACCTCTAGTTCCCGGCGTGTCGCGCCCCCGTGCCACCTGTGTCGCGCGCTCGTGCACCGTGTGTCGCGGTCACGTGGGCGCCATACCGCCGGCCATGTCCAAAACGGTGGCGACGAACGGCCGCATCATCTCGGTATCCACGTGCTCGATGATGTGGCAGTGGAAGGCGTAGCGCCCTGGTAGGTCGAACCGCATCGCGCCGGTGACCACGTTCCCCGGATCGACCCGGATGACGTCCTTCCAGCCGAGGAGTTCGGCCGGCTCGAAACACCGCCCCTGGTGCTCGGGGTCGGGCAGCAG
>DASQVU010000483.1:0-2311 GCA_035640615.1 Pseudonocardiaceae bacterium | reverse complement strand
TGATCTCGTCTGCTAGCGCCATGTGATCACTACCGGGTGAACCATCCACCACGACCACGCGTAGACCAGCTCGCCGGGCGGCATCCAACACGGCGTGGGCCAGCGGGTCAGGCTCATGACTGATCAGCACCGTGCCCACGTCTCGATCCTGGACCGAGGCAATCATCAGTCCAGTGTCAGTCTCGGAATTGTCGGGTACCGGACGCAGGCGCAGACCGGTATCGCGGGATTCGGTGATGCGTAATGCCCGTTCGGCAGCCTGCCATAACCGGTCTTGGCTCCACTCCACGGCGCTGGGGTTGGCGTCGACCACGGTGCGTCCAGTGGCTGCCAGCGCCCCGGAATGCACCACCACAGTGTCGAGGATCTGCAGCATCCGAAGCCGTTCGCCATCGCGGACTAAGACACCCTCGCGGGCCAGGGCACAGCCCAATCCGGCCTGGTAGGCGGCCCAGCCGTAACGGGCAGGTTTAGGTGAACCGGCCAGGATCGCCGCACTGGCCTGCTCCAGATTCTGTCGAAACAGCAACGTTGCCGCCGCGCCGAGCAGGCTTGCGGTCGTGGCTTTCACCGCATAGTCATCCAGCGGATCGACCGACGCGGCACGGCGCACGGGTGCGGTGCGGCCGACGCTGGTCCGCTCGGGCACGCACAACTCGTCGTGGACGGCGTCAAACGCCGCGGCCGTGGCCACGGCTTCCACCAGTTGCCCCACCCGCAGGGCCGCATCCAGCATCAGCTCGGTTGGTGACTGACCAACGCCGTGTACGGTCGCACCGGCCGCGGCCAGCACCAACTCCGCAGTGGCCTTGCCCCATCGAGCACGCAACATTGAGCGCACTCGAGGGTCCTCCCGCGCCAGCGTCAGGGTCGCAGTCACTACCCGCGGAGCACGTTGCAGCCGCAACACCCCCGCAGTCAGCGCTCCTGCAAATCCGAACGCATCCATGGCCAGGGCGATCGCCGTCGTGCGGATCTCCCGCACATCACCAGGATGAGCAGCCTGCTCAACCTCATCTGTCGTGCAGACCAGTCCGTGCCTGGCCGCCATCGCAGTCGCCGCCTCGACCACCCGGTCGGTCACCGCGTTCTCGGCCACCTGTACCACCAGCCGACCCAAGCCCCCATCCCAATAGGCAACCAGGACATCGGGATGCTCCAGTACACCGGCAACCACCTTCTTGATCGCCTGCTGCGACCTACGACCCACACCGGCAGGCGCGCGCAACGGCAGGTGAAAGCGTTGACCGTCTTGCCAGTGCCGCACACCTACCGCGACGACCCGCCGCATCACACCAGTAGCTGAGCGCGCGGCCCCCATGGTCGCCCGTGTCCCGGAAGCGGTCACACCGACGCCGATAGTGGCAACCTCACCCGCAACCTCGACCGCGGCACGTACCACCTCGCCAGCCCCACCCAAAACTCGAGCAGGAGCGGTCAACGCCAGCCCTAACCCCAGCCGGGCCAAACCCCCGAAAACCATCGACTGTCCCTCGCCAGGTAGCGCCGACCATGGTGTGCTAACCACAGGTACCCGCACGCCCCGTATCACAATCCTCGCTCACCGTCACCGAAAGCATGGCGAAACGGGACGGCTGACTCGAGCTATCGGCCGGTCCGACGGTGGTGCTCCCCGGGCGTGGCCCAAGGACAGATTCGATGGGGACTGGCTCGACATAATGGCGGGCTACCACTGCCAGCCAGGGCGCAGATCACTGGATCGGTTGGTCGACGAAATATACGTCAAGATCAGTGGCCGGTGGGTTTATCTGTACCGGGCGATCGACCAGTTCGGGCAGGTCATCGACGTCATGGTCTCGGAGAAGCGGGATCTGGCGGCCATCCGCCGATTCTTTACCCGCGCGCTCGGCCAGGCCCCACAGCCGACGGAGGTGACAACCGACCGGGCGCCGGCCTACCCTCGCGTGCTCGATGAGCTGTTGCCCGTCGCCTGCCACGTCGTCGAGCAGTACGCGAACAATCCGGTCGAAGCCCGACCACGGCCGGTCGAGTTCCGACTCCGTGCGATGCGTGGTCTCAAACAGCTCCACTGCACACGAGTGATCACGACAGGTCATGCATTCGTGCAAAATATCCGCCGCGGACACTACGAACTCGGGGCTGAGGAAATCATTAACCTACGGGTCCGGGCTGCCTTCGACGAGCTGGCCCTGGCAATCTAACCAACCGCAATTAACGCTCTCGCACGCCCGACTTAAAAACAACGCAACAGCCCCGTTGAACGTGCTTGTCGATCGGGACCCGAAGCAGGTGTGGGACGTGCTCAGCGACGGCTGGGCGTATGCCGAGT
>DASQVU010000482.1:0-7622 GCA_035640615.1 Pseudonocardiaceae bacterium | reverse complement strand
ATTGATAAAGCGGTGCAGCGATCCGTCCTTCACCAACCTGCCCTTGATCCCCGAGTGCCGGCTCTCCAGGTCTTCGATAACCTCGGCGACCGTGGAGCCGGATGCCTCCACGGACTTCTCGCCTCCGGTGTGGCTGCGCAGGATGGTGGGAACGGAGACGGTGACGGCCATGCTCGGATCCTCCTGTAGGGTTCGGCGGCTACACCAGTATCAGTACGCACAACCGAGCCCGGGCATTCCGGAACGAAGGTCGCGCGAGCCGGCGCGCAGCTCACCGCGCGTCGGGGACGTCGTCAGCACCGGTATGCGAGAACATGTACGACTCGACGACCTCCACCGGCTCCTCGGTGACCACACCATCAACGATCCGAAACGAGCGCAGCTCGTGCACCTGCGGATCACGGGTGGAGATCAGCACGTAGTGCGCCTCCGGGTAGCCGGCGATGTTGACGTCGGTGCGTGATGGGTACGCCTCCGTGGCGGTGTGGGAGTGGTAGATCACCACCCGCTCCTCACCCCGGGAATCCAGCTCCCGCTCGAGCCGGATGTCTTCCATCGAGTCGAAACGGTAGAAATTGGGCGACCGCTCGGCGTTGGTCATCTCGATGAACCGCTCCGGGCGTGCAGAACCCACTGGACCGGCGAGCACGCCGCACGCTTCGTCGGGATGGTCGCGCCGGGCGTGGGCCACCATCGCGTCGACGAGATCGCGGCGGATCCTCAGCACCTTGCCATCCTACGTGCTAGCTGCCGACCAGCGCCTGGACGAGGGACTCCTGCACCCAGGTCAGCCAGTGGTACACGGCCAGGTGCGGCGCGCGCGGGTCATCGGGCGCGAGCTCATCGGGCATGTCTTCGGTGACCTCCAGCACCGTGCCCAGAGCCAACCGGACATCATTGAGCGCAGTGAGCCAGGCTTGCGCCTGCTCTTCGGACAGCCGGATGCGGCCGCCCCGTGCGGGGCAGGTGTCGAGCACCATCCCCGCCGCGCCGTCTTTGGTCGCCAGCAACTCGGGTTCGTGCAGCGCACGCATGCCGCCCGAGAGCGCGGTGTCCTCGCGATGGAAGTCGGGCAGCAGCCGGGCCAGCACTCGGTCGGTGGGCGCGGTGGTGGGGCCGGCGATGATGCCGGTGAGTTCAGCGAGCTCATCGTGTGGGCTAGCAGCCACCCGAGCCGCGAGCAGGTCGCGAATCTGGCCAACCATCCCGCGCAGCAGCCCGGCTTCACGTCCAGACAGGGTGCCGACCAGCAGCTCGCCGCGGCGCCGCCAGCCGTTCACGTCTCGCGCTGCATGGTCGCCCATAGTCCCGCGCCATGCAGCTTCGCCACGTCGATCTCTACCTTGTCGCGCGAGCCGCTGGTCACCACAGCCTTGCCCTTGTGGTGCACATCGAGCATCAACTTGGTGGCTTTCTCGCGGCTGTATCCGAAAAGTTGCTGGAAGACGTAAGTGACATACGACATCAGGTTCACCGGGTCGTTCCAGACGATCGTCAACCAAGGCCGGTCCTCGGTGCCGATCTCGTCTGCTTCCAGGTCCAGCGCAGGGTCGACCTGGGTCTGTTCCAGTTCGACGGGTGTGGTCATGAATCAATGTTCCCACCACCGCTGACCAATAAGCTCCCCAGATGCCTCGCTGCAGCACTGCTTTTCTCACCGACCACTACGAGCTGACGATGCTGGCGAGCGCCCTGGCCGACGGCTCAGCGTCCCGACGGTGCACCTTCGAGGTCTTCGCGCGCGGGCTGCGCGGTCACCGCTACGGCGTGCTCGCCGGCGTCGGCCGGCTGCTCGACGCGCTGGACCGATTTCGCTTCGACGAGGATCAACTGGCGTTCCTGCACCGCATGCTGGATGCGCGCACCCTGGACTGGTTGGCCCGCTACCGGTTTCGGGGCGACATCGACGGCTATCCGGAGGGCGAGCTGTACTTCCCCGGCTCCCCGGTGTTGACGGTTACCGGCAGTTTCGGCGAGACGGTGCTGTTGGAGACGCTGGTGCTGTCGGTGCTCAACCACGACAGTGCGGTGGCCACCGCGGCAGCCCGGATGACCACCGCGGCAGGCGATCGGCCGCTGGTGGAGATGGGTGGCCGGCGGACCCATGAGGAGGCCGCCGTAGCTGCCGCTCGCGCGGCCTACCTGGGAGGTTTCACCGCGACGTCCAACCTCGCCGCCGGGCAACGCTACGACATTCCGACCACCGGCACCGCAGCGCACGCGTTCAGCTTGCTGCACGAGCGCGAAGCCGACGCGTTCGCCGCGCAGGTCGCGACGCTGGGCACCGACACCACCTTGCTGGTGGATACCTATGACATCACTCAGGGGATCGCCACGGCGATCGAGGTCGCCGGGCCGGCGCTGCAGGCCATCCGGATCGACTCGGGCGATCTGGGGGAGCTAGCCCGGCAAGCCCGCGAGCAACTGGACCAGTTGGGCGCGCCGAACGTGCAGATCGTCGTGTCGGGGGATCTGGACGAGCACTCGATCGCAGCGCTGCGCGCCGAGCCCGTGGACGCCTACGGGGTGGGCACCTCGGTGGTGACCGGGTCCGGTGTCCCGACCGCGGGAATGGTCTACAAGCTCGTCGAGGTGGACGGGCAGCCGGTGGCCAAGCGAAGCACAGCCAAGGTGTCCCGCGGCGGCGCCAAGAGCGCACTGCGCCGGTACGGCGGCAGCGGCATTGCGCTCGAGGAAGTCATCTTCCGCCGCGGCCGGCAACCGGCGCTGGGGGCACAGGACCGGCTGCTGCAGGTGCCATTAGTTCGTGACGGCCAGCCCGTTGGCCGCCTCCCGAGCCTGCACGATGCCCGCGACCGCCTTACCGCCGCCCTCACCACCCTGCCCCCCGACGGGCGCCGCCTGTCCACCGGCGACCCCGCCATTCCCACCGTCTTCCTGCCCCACCCCGTCATGGAGACATATCGGGGTGAATCAGGCCCTTAACACCCCGATACGTCTCCATATCGGGGTACGGACAGGGACGCGCGGTAGCGTGCGCGGGCGTGGCTGAGGTGGCGGCATTGCTCGCGGCGGCGGTGCAGGCGGTGGGAGGCACCCAGCGGGCTGGGCAGATCCTGATGGCCGAGGCGGTGGACCGGGCGATCCGTACCGGTGAGCACCTTGCGGTGCAGGCCGGCACCGGGACCGGCAAGTCGCTGGCCTACCTGGTGCCGGCGATCCGGCACGCGATGGAGACCGGCACCACCGTGGTGGTCTGCACGGCGACCATAGCGCTGCAGCGCCAGCTCGTGGACCGGGACCTGCCGCGGCTGGCCGCCGCGCTGGAACCCCTGCTGGGCAGCGCTCCAACTTTCGCGATCCTCAAGGGCCGGCGCAATTATCTGTGCCTGCACCGGCTACAGACCGGACCGGCCGACGAGGGCGAGGACCTGTTTGACGCCGTCGCCGCAGCCTCTCCCACCTCGATGCTGGGCCGCCAGGTCGCCCGGCTGCACGAGTGGTCCGCCAAGACGGACACCGGAGATCGCGACGAGCTGGTGCCCGGTGTGACTGACCGGGCTTGGCGGCAGGTGTCGGTCAGCGCCCGGGAATGCCTGGGGCTATCGCGCTGCCCCGTCGGCATGAACTGTTTCGCCGAGCAGGCCCGGGCCCGCGCCGGCCGCGCCGAGGTCGTCGTCACCAACCATGCGCTGCTGGCCATCGATGCGATGGGTGATCGTCCGGTCCTGCCCGACCACAGTGTCGTGATCGTCGATGAAGCGCATGATCTAGTCGACCGGGTCACCAGCGCGGCCACCGAGGAGCTCACCGCGTCGATGGTGGAGACCGCGGCCCGCCGCTGCGGCCGGCTCATTGATCAGCAGATCGCCGACGAGCTGGCCGCGGCTGGTGACGGGCTGGCCGTGCCGCTGGGCGATGCAGCCGTGCAGCGGTGGGACACCCTGGGCCCCGCAGTGGCGACCGGACTCGCTGCGGTGCGCGACGCCGCGCATCACTGCACCACCGCGTTAGGGCATGACCGACGGGAAGATCCCGATGCCGCCGCGCGGCGCCGGCTCGCGCTGGCCGCGTTGGAGCAGGTGTACTCGGCGGCCGCGCGGGTCCTGGCTGCTTTCCCTGACGAAGAGACCGACCGGCGTGACGTGGTATGGCTGGCAGAGGAGCCGATCCGAGGGCGAGTCCTGCGGGTGGCACCGCTACGCGTCGCCGAACTGCTGCAACAGCGGTTGTTCGCCAAGCGGACCGTGGTACTCACCTCGGCAACGTTGACTCTCGGCGGCAGCTTCGACGCACTTGCGGCGCAGTGGGGCCTGCCCCGGCAACGGCCGATCGGTCCACCCGCCGCGGGGACCGCCACCGAGCGGCCGCCACCCGCCGACGACGACGCGGGCCCGGCCTGGTCCGGCCTGGACGCGGGCTCGCCGTTCGAGCATCGCCGAACAGGGATCCTCTACACCGCCGCGCACCTGCCGCCACCCGGTCGCGACGGGCTGGCACCTGCCTACCTCGACGAGCTGTGCGCCCTGGTCAGCGCGGCGGGCGGGCGCACACTGGGCCTGTTCTCCTCAATGCGGGCCGCCAAACAGGCCGCTGAGACGCTGCGGTCCCGCCTGAACGTGCCCATCCTGTGCCAGGGCGACGACGCGACGGGCCTGCTGGTACAGCAGTTCGCGCAGGATGAACCGACCTGCCTGTTCGGCACCCTGTCGTTGTGGCAAGGCGTCGATGTGCCCGGCCGGTCGCTGTCCCTGGTAGTGGTCGACCGCATCCCCTTCCCCCGCCCGGATGATCCCCTGAGCTCGGCGCGGCAACGCGCCGTGGCCGCCCGGGGCGGCAATGGCTTCCTGGCGGTCGCCGCCACGCATGCTGCCCTGCTGCTGGCCCAAGGTGCCGGGCGGCTGCTGCGCTCGACCGAAGACCGTGGCATGGTAGCGATCTTGGATCCCAGGCTGGTCACCGCCCGCTACGGGGCGTTCCTGCGGGCCTCACTGCCACCGTTCTGGCCCACCACCGACCCTGACGTTGCGCGCTCCGCCCTGACCCGCCTCGTCGCAACTTCCTGACGCCCGACCCCCCGGCTCACAGAACCCCGATATGGAGACATATCGGGGTTCTCCGAGCCGACCAACCCCGATATGTCTCCATGTCGGGGTTAGTCGGGAGATGTGGGGAAGTGGGCGGCGACGGTGACGGTGCCGGGGGGTACTTCGGTGTAGCCGGCGTCACGCACCAGCAGGACGTTCCCCTGCTTCCAGTCAGTAGTCACCAGCTCAGCCCACTGGGACAAGCTGGCGGCGCGCACCGCGCACCGGTAACCGCCGGCCGCCCAGCGCTTCAGCTCCGCGAACCGACCGTCGGCGGTGAGCCGCGCCGCCAGCAGCACGGTGGCATGTCCCACCTGAGCCGCCGCCTTGCCCAGGGTCATCAGCGGCTCCGGCGGCAGCCAGAGCACCGGCAGCCCATCCGGTGGTGGGCCTGCGTCATCGGGTGGCACATCGGTGCCACCCACCTGCAGCCTGGTCACGATGCGCGGGGTCTCGGCGACCAACCACGGCAGCAATGCCCGCACTTGGGCACCACGGTGCTCGACGGTGATACCGGGCAAGTCGGTAACCGCGATCCAGTGCGCACCGCGGGCTCGGCGGGCGACCTTGCGGATCCGGCCGGCCAACCAGGGTTGCACCTCGGCCTCCCATGGCCCACCCGGCTGCGAACGCTCATCGCAGCACAGCGCCACCGCCGCCGACGCCGCCGCTTCCAGCAGGGCGCTCCGCAATGGGACTGCTTCCCGCTCGATGCGCAAGATGAGCGGCATCGCCCGCTCAGGCGGCGGCCTGGTCATCCACCGAGACCCCGAAGAGGGGCCGAGGGGCAATCACAGCGGCACCCTGCGCAGCACCCCGTCGGCTGCGTCGGCGGCCTCTACCTCGTCTCGCGTCACACCGAGTACGAACAGCACCACGTCGAGGAACGGCTGGTTGATCGCAGTGTCCGCGACCTCGCGGAGCGCCGGCTTGGCATTGAATGCCACACCGAGACCTGCCGCGGTGAGCATGTCGATGTCATTGGCGCCGTCGCCGACCGCGACACACTGCGCCAGGGGTACCCCGAAGTGCTCAGCCGCCTGCCGTAGCGCGGCCGCCTTTCCGGCCCGGTCCACCACCGGCCCGATGACCTGGCCGGTCAGTTTCCCCGCACGAATCTCCAGCTCGTTGGCGGTACAGAAGTCCAGCCCTAGATCGTCGGCTAGCGGCTCCACGATTTGCGTGAAACCCCCCGAGACGGCACCGCAACGAAACCCCAACCGCTTGAGAGTCCGCACTGTGGTGCGCGCCCCGGGGGTGAGTTGCAGTGAATCGGTTACTTCGGCGAGCACGCTCGCGGGAAGGCCGGCTAGCAGCGCGACCCGGCGCCGCAATGACTGGGTGAAGTCCAGTTCGCCGCGCATGGCCGCCTCGGTGACCGCGCGCACCTCCGCCCCGCAGCCGGCGTGCTCGGCCAGGGCTTCGATCACCTCACCCTGCACGAGGGTCGAGTCCACGTCGAAGACCACCAGGCGCTTGGCTCGGCGGGTGATACCAACCCGTTCGACGGCGATGTCGACCTCACCGCGCGCGGCGAGCCCAACCAGGGCGGAGCGTAGCGCGGCGTCGGCGGTCTCCGGGTTGCCGTTGCTGGGCACCGATACCAGCAGCTCCAGGCCGGTGACCGGGTAGTCCGCGATCCGCCGGATACCGTCGATGTTGATGTTCATAGCGGCCAGCGCGCGGGTCGTCTCGGTGAACGCCTGCGCCGTCACCGGGCGGCCCAGCACCAACACGACGTGCGTGGAGGCGGCCACCATCGCGCCGTTCGCACCGGCCCCGACCTCGACTTCCAGCTGCATGCCGATGCTGGCCATGGCCTGCTCGGCGGCCTCTTGCAGATCGTCGGGATCAGCCGCGGTCGCCACCAACACGCCCAGGATGATCCGGCCGCGAATCACCACCTGCTCGACGTCGAGAATGTCAACGCCGTGTCTGGTCAGTGCGGAGAAGATCACCGACACGACCCCGGGCTTATCCCGCCCAGTGACCGTTACCAGCAGGGTGGTCCGTTGTTTGACGCTCACTTTTCGCGCGGGTCGGAGACGTTCGTCGCCCCGCTCTGCACGGCGTGCGCCGCCTGCTCACTCGGCGCCGCTGGACGCCCATGACCGATATAGGCCTCGTGCCGCATCCGATCCGACATATGTGGGTAGTGCAGCTCGAAGGCCGGCCGCTCGGAACGGATGCGCGGCAGCTCGGTGAAGTTGTGCCGGGGCGGCGGGCAGGAGGTGGCCCACTCCAGCGAGTTGCAATAGCCCCACGGGTCATCGACGGTGACCGGCTCGCCGTAGCGGTAACTACGGAACACGTTCCACAAGAACGGTAGCGTTGACGCTCCCAGGACGAAGGCACCGATCGAAGACACCATGTTCAACGTGGTGAAGCCGTCGCTGGGCAGGTAGTCGGCGTACCGGCGGGGCATGCCCTCGTTGCCAATCCAGTGCTGCACCAAAAAGGTCAGGTGGAAGCCGACGAAGGTGGCCCAGAAATGGAACTTGCCCAGCGGCTCGTCGAGCATCCGTCCGGTGATCTTGGGGAACCAGAAGTAGATTCCGGCGAACGTGGCGAATA
>DASQVU010000481.1:0-17028 GCA_035640615.1 Pseudonocardiaceae bacterium | reverse complement strand
AACGCCCGGACCCATCCCGAACCCGGAAGCTAAGCCCTCCAGCGCCGATGGTACTGCACCCGCCAGGGTGTGGGAGAGTAGGACACCGCCGAACACAACACCACCACAGGGGCCCCCAACCACACCCCGGGGGCCCCTGAGTGCTGCCATAGATGAGAGGATCTGTGACCGTGTCAGCCGGACAGAATCCGACTCCAGACGCGGCCCGAAACGGTGGCGCACCCCGGACGGCGGCAACGCGTGGTCGTATTACCGATCGACCGAGGGCTGCACATATCAGCTCGAAACATCGCGGTGACCGTGATCAAACGTCGAATCGAGGCGCGCCGCAACGGACGGCGCCGACCTCCGTGGGCGAAGATCCATCCCGTCCAGAACTCCCCCTCGACGTCGATTCAAGCGAATTAGATCACGAAATTCGAAAAGAATTATCAACATTGCCGAAACGACTGGCCGATCTAGTGGGTAGCCACCTCGTCATGGCAGGGCGCGTACTCGACGAGGATCCTCAGCTGGCGCTGGCGCATACCCGGTTTGCGCGGAGTAAGGCGAGCAGGGTCGCTGCCGTCCGGGAGGCCGCAGGCCTCGCGGCTTATGTCGCCGGTGAATGGTCTGAGGCGCTCGCGGAGTTGCGTGCTGCCCGCCGCCTGGGAGGCGGTCCCGGCCGTCTGGCCGTATTGGCCGACTGCGAGCGAGCGCTGGGCAGGCCGGAGCGTGCCCTTGAGATTGCGCGGAGTGCTGAGGCTGGCCAGCTAGGTATCGACGAGGCAGTCGAGCTGCGGATCGTGGCGGCCGGAGCGCGGCGCGACCTAGGCCAGTTCGATGCTGCTGTGGTGGCATTACAGGGACCGGACCTCGAAGCGGCCGGAGAGGAGCCGTGGCGGGCCCGGTTGCGTTATGCATATGCCGATAATCTGCTTGCGGCCGGCCGGCGAGAGGATGCGATCCGCTGGTTCCTGGCGGCTGCCGAGGCCGACGTCGAGGACGCCACGGATGCGGCGGAGCGTGCCGTCGAGCTAAGCGAGCGGCCGGAAGCGAAGTGAACAAGCCGCTGGACGGCTACGATGCGGTGCTCCTCGATCTCGACGGTACCGTCATGCGTGGCGCGCAGCCCGTAGCTGGGGCGGCAGACGTGATCAACGAGTTGCGCCAGGCCGGGCGCGTGCTGCAGTTCATCACGAACAACGCCGCGCGGGCGCCGGAAGAAGTCGCCGAGCAGCTCACTGCGCTAGGTGTGCGGATCGCTTCGGAAGAAGTTCTCACCAGTGCTCAGGCTGCGGCGACCTTGCTCGCCTCACTGGTTCCGGCAGATTCAGCCGTGCTGGTTGTCGGTACCGCAGCCCTGGCTGCTGCGGTGCGGTCAGTCGGCTTGCAGCCCGTCGACACGGCATCGGAACAGCCGGCCGCAGTAGTGCAGGGTCACTCCCCGGAGACCGGCTGGGCGCAGCTGTGCGAAGCGTGCCTGGCTATTCGCGGTGGTGCGCAGTGGATCGCATGCAACATCGACCGGACGTTGCCTACCGAGCGGGGTTTGCTGCCCGGCAACGGCGCGATGGTGGCCGCGTTGCAGGCCGCCACCGACCGGGAGCCCAAGGTGGCCGGCAAGCCGGCGCGTCCACTCCTCGATACGGCCGTGGACCGCATTGGTGCGAAGCATCCGCTGGTCGTCGGCGACCGTCTGGACACCGACATCGCTGGGGCACGAGCCGCTGGATTGGACGCCCTGCTGGTGTTGTCCGGGGTGAGTGACGTGGTCGCTGCGCTGGCAGCGCCACCAGAGCAACGCCCCACCTACCTCGGCGCAGATTTGCGGGTGTTGCGTGGATCTTTGGCGGAGACGCGGATCCAGCAGCGGCGCGGCTGGCGTGCAGAGGTCGACGAGGCTGCCGGTAGCCTGCTGCTGAGCAGCGATGGCGCCGGCGAGGATCCACTGGATGCGATGCGGACGTTATGCGCGGTCTGGTGGGACGAGCACTCCGGGCCGGTGCAGGTGCGGGCATGCGATGACACCGCCGCCACGGCGCTGGAAGCGGTGGGTTTGGCGTGACAGGTAGCGTTGGCGGTGACCCCTACGGTCCAGGAGACAGCTCGATGACGTCCCAGCCAAGCTCACCCAGTGCCGCTACCGGCATCACCGATGCGCTCGCGGGTCTGGACGGTCTCGATGAGCTGCCGACTGCGGCACACGTAGCCCGCTTGCGTGCAGTCCACGACGCCCTGACCGAGGCCCTGTCTAGCATCGACGAGATTTAGATGCCGCGTAGGGCCCGACTGGACGCGGAGCTGGTGCGGCGGGGCCTGGCCCGATCTCGTGACCACGCAGCCGAGCTCATCGCCCAGCGCCGGGTACGAGTTGGCGGGGTGATGGCTATCAAGCCGGCCACCGGCATCGATGCGGACACCCCGGTGCTGGTTCAAGGCAATGACAACGAGCCGAACTGGGTGTCTCGCGGCGCCCAGAAGCTGCTCGGCGCGCTGGACGGCCTCATGGGCGGAGGCCCTGCCGTCGAGGGTCGGCGCTGCCTGGACGCCGGGGCGTCCACTGGCGGTTTCACCGACGTGCTGTTGCACCGCGGCGCTCGGGAAGTGATCGCAGTCGACGTCGGTTACGGGCAGCTGGCCTGGTCGCTGCGTACCGATCAGCGGGTTCGGGTGCTGGATCGGACGAACGTGCGTGCCCTGCAACCCGAGGACATCGGCGGTGCTGTTGATTTGACCGTCGCCGACTTATCGTTCATCTCGTTGCGTCTGGTGCTGCCCGCCCTGGTCGGATGCACCGCACCGGACGGCGACCTGCTTCCGATGGTCAAGCCCCAGTTTGAGGTGGGCCGCGAACGCCTAGGCGCCGGCGGTGTGGTGCGTGATCCGCTGCTGCGTGCCCGGGCGATGCTCGACGTCCTTGTGGTCGCATCAGATCTCGGGCTGGGTCTGATTGATGCCATCGCGAGCCCTTTACCGGGACCGGCCGGCAACATCGAGTACTTCCTGTGGTTGCGCCGCAATCCGGCCGCGCCGCTGCATCCCGCCGAGGATCTGGTGCGCGCCGCCGTGCGGAGGGGGCCGCAATGAGGTTTTCCCGTGAGGTCTTGCTGGTGTTGCACACCGGGCACCCGGAGAACCTGCGCACCGCGGAGCAGGTGGGGCACCAGCTGGCCAAGGCAGGGATCGGGGTGCGGGTCCTGGCCGACGAGGCCACCCATATCGACGCCGCATTGTGTGACCAGCAGGTGCCGGTCGGGCCGCAAGCTGCTGCGGGTGCGGAACTCATCGTGGTGCTCGGAGGGGACGGAACCCTACTGCGAGCTGCTGAATTGGCCCGGCCGTGCGGAGTTCCGCTGCTCGGTGTGAATTTCGGTCGGGTCGGTTTCTTGGCGGAGGCCGATCGCAGCTCCATTGATGCGGTCATGCATGCGATCGTCGGCGGCGACTACCTCGTTGACGAGCGGATGACCGTCGAGGTCACCGCCCACCTCAACGGCTCCAAGCTGGCCTGCACCTGGGCGCTCAACGAGGCCAGCGTCGAGAAAAGCCGGCGGGAACGGCTGCTCGACGTGGTGCTGGAAGTAGACCGGCGACCGGTCTCGGGTTTTGGCTGTGACGGCATCCTGTGCGCTACTCCCACCGGCTCTACTGCCTATGCCTTCTCCGCGGGAGGGCCGGTGGTGTGGCCGGATGTAGACGCGCTCGTGGTGGTTCCCAGCAACGCGCATGCGCTCTTCGCCCGGCCGCTGGTGGTGTCGCCCGACTCGGTGGTCGCGGTGGAGGTTGATCCACATGGGCACCCCGCGGTGCTGTGTTGCGACGGGCGGCGCACCTTCGCGCTGCCGGCCGGTGCGCGGATCGAGGTAGTGCGAGGCGCCACGCCGATCCGGCTGGTGCGCCTGCACGATCGCCCGTTCACCGACCGGCTGGTGCGCAAATTCGCCTTACCCGTTCACGGGTGGCGAGGGCCCCGGCCCGCCAGCTCATGAGTGCGTAACAGCGTTCCCGCGCCGAACGCCACTCACGAGGCACTAGGGTGCCTCCGTGCTCACCGAGATGCGCATCGAAGGCCTCGGTGTGATTGACGAGGCCACCCTGGACCTGCACCCCGGCCTGACCGTGGTCACCGGGGAAACCGGAGCGGGCAAGACGATGGTGGTCACCGGTCTCCAGCTGCTCGCCGGGGGCCGGGCCGACGTGTCCCGGATCCGGCGCGGCGCCGATCGAGCCATCGTCGAGGGCCGCTTCCGGCTCCCTGCGGGTAGCCCGGCCACGGACCTGGCCAATGAGGTCGGAGCGCGCACTGACGAGGACGGCAGCCTGATCGCCAGCCGCACGCTCACCGCGGACGGCCGTTCTCGGGCTCATCTCGGTGGCCGCTCGGTGCCGGCAGGGCTGCTGGCTGATCTGGCCGACAGCATGCTCGCCGTGCACGGCCAGAACGACCAGCTACGGCTGCTGCGACCCAGCGAGCAGCGCGCCCTGCTGGACCGCTTCGCTGGTGACCTGGTAGCGGACCGGCTGGCGGCCTACCGCCGGGTCCGTGAACAGTGGCTGCGCTGCTGCGCTGAGCTGGGCACCCGCCAGGATCGTTCCCGGGAGCTGGCCGCAGAAGCCGAGCTGCTCGGTCACGGCTTGGCGGAGATCGCCGCGGTGGATCCGCAGCCGGCCGAAGATGCTGCGCTACTTGCCGAGGCCCGCCGGCTGGCTGACGCCGAGGCTCTCCGGGAGACCGCCGCCATCGCGCAGTGCGCGGTGTCCGGAGCGGCGGACGGCGATCCCGACCAGCCTGCTGCACTTGCCTTGGTCGGCGAGGCCCGCCGCCGGCTGCAAGCGGTGGACGATCCCGACCTGCACGCGTTGGGTGAACGCCTTGCAGAGGCTGCGGCAGTGCTCGGGGATGTCGGCGCCGAACTCGCCAGTTACCTGGATGCACTTAACGCCGACCCAGGCCGCCTGGAGCAGGTGCTAAGTCGCCAAGCCGAGCTCAAACGGCTCACCCGTAAGTACGCCGCCGACATCGACGGTGTCCTGGCCTGGGCGGAGCAGGCTCGCCAGCGCCTCGCCGACCTGGATACCTCCGAAGAGGCCCTCGCAGCGTTGGCGGCCCGGCGTGACGAACTGGCCGCCGAGTTGGCCCGACACGCCGCCGCCGTCACCGAGGCGAGGACCGCGGCTGCCCGGGAGCTCGCCGAAGCCGTCACCGCGGAGCTGGACGGGCTGGCGATGGGCCAGGCGCAGCTGTCCGTGGCGGTCCGGCCTATCCCGACCTCCGGCGGCGACGAGGCAGCGCTTACCGTCGCTGGATCGCGGCTGCGGGCCGGTCCCGATGGGGTGGATGAGGTGGAGCTGCGGCTGGCATCGCATCCCCAGGCAGCATCGCTGCCGGTGCACAAGGGTGCTTCGGGTGGAGAGCTCTCCCGGGTAATGCTCGCACTGGAGGTGGTGCTGGCCGACGCGGATCCAGTGCCCACGATGGTCTTCGACGAGGTGGACGCCGGGGTGGGTGGACGGGCGGCCGTTGAGATCGGGCGGCGCCTGGCCAGACTCGCCCGCAGCCACCAGGTTGTGGTGGTCACGCACTTACCCCAGGTCGCGGCCTACGCCGATCGGCATCTCGTGGTGGACAAGGCGACGCTCGCCACCGGGTTGACATGCAGTGGCGTCCGTACTCTCGATGCGGAGGCCCGGGTTAGCGAGCTGGCCAGGATGCTGGCCGGGTTGGACGACACAGAGACCGGCCGCGCGCATGCCGAAGAGCTGCTTTTGTCGGCGGCCACTGACAAAAGCCGGCTCGTGAGCGCGTAACGGTGTTATAGCTCCGAATGCCACTCACGAGCGATGGCTCGGCGCGCCTCCGCGACCAGCCATCGCCTTTTTGTCACCATCGCCAGCATGAAGATCTCGGGCCTGCTCAGCCGGTCCGGCAGTGAGTTGCCCGGAGTGACGGGGCTGGCGAGGGTGGACCGCCGCGCCGACGCGCTGGCGCGGCGCGTCGGACGCGGCGACATCGCAGTGTTCGACCAGGTCGATCTGGACCGTCGAACCGCCGACGCGCTGGTGGCAGCCGGGGTCGTTGCAGTGATCAATTCAGCACCGTCGATCTCCGGCCGGTTCCCGAATCTGGGTCCGGAGATCCTGATCGCCGCGGGCATTGTGCTGATCGACGGGGTTGGTCCGGATGCGTTGAAAATCAAAGAGGGCAGCCGGCTGCGGCTGTACCAGGGCGGGGTGTATATCGGGGATACCGAGATCGCCCGCGGCATCGAGCAGGATGCCGACTCGGTCGCTGACCTGATGATCGAAGCCAAGTCAGGGCTGTCCGCGCAACTTGAGGCGTTCTCGGCAAATACCATCGAGTTCCTCCGACACGAACGCGCTCTGATCATCGACCGGGTCGGCGTGCCCGAGATCAACCTGGCCTTGCGTGGTCGCCAGGTTCTGGTAGTGGCCGCCGGCTACAACTACCTCGAAGACCTGGCCGCGCTCAAGCATTACATCAAGGAGTACCAGCCGGTGCTGATCGGCGTCGAAGCCGGCGCTGACGCGCTGCGGGCTGCCGGGCACCGACCGCACCTGATCGTCGGTGACCCCTACCAAGTCAAGACCGATACCTTGAAGTCAGCCGAGGAAGTGGTGGTGCCGGCCCAACCCGACGGTTTCGCCCCCGGGCTGGAGCGAATTCAAGACCTCGGGATCGGCGCGGTGACCTTTCCCGCGGTCAGCAACCCGGAAGACCTTGCCCTGTTGCTGGCTGAGGCACACGGCGCTGAGCTAGTCATTGCTGTCGGTTTCCAAGCCACGCTGCACGAATTCCTGGACCGCGGGCGGTCCGGCTCCAACCCGTCGACCTTTCTCACCCGGCTGCGGCTGGGTAGCAAGCTCATCGACGGTCGTGCCGCTGCTGCGATGTATCGCAGCCGGGTCTCCATGAGCGCCGTCCTGCTCATGGTCCTCGCGGCGCTGGTGGCGGTCACCGCAGCACTGCTGGTCTCTAACGTCGGTGGCGCGTTCGGCGTGCTGATCAGCGATGCCTGGAGCGAGGTTGTGTCCTGGATCAAGGGGTTGACATAGCCGGTGATTACCCTGCGGTACCACATCATCTCCATTGCAGCCGTTTTCCTGGCGCTCGCTCTCGGGGTGGTGCTCGGATCCACGGCGATCAGCGATCGGCTGCTGTCCGGACTCAGTTCCAACCGCGCAGAGCTCAGCCGCCAAATCAATGACCTGCAGACGGAGCGCAACGCCTTGCGAGCCCGGCTGGCCGATGCTGACGCGTTCGGCGCGGCAGTCGGTCCCCGAGTGGTGAGCGGGGCACTGCGTGGCCGCACCGTCGTGCTGGTCACCACGGCAGATGCCAATCCAGCGGACCGGGACGCGTTAAGAGGCCTGATCACCAGCGCCGGCGGCACCGTCACCGGCGAGCTGCAGCTCACCGACGCGTTCACCGATCCATCCCGATCCGATCAACTCAGTGAGCTGTCCACCCGGTTGTTACCCGCTGGCCTGCGGTTGCCCACCGCGTCCGATGCCGGCACCTTGGCCGGTGGGCTGCTCGGTTCGCTCCTGCTAGTCAACCCGCATAACGGCAAACCCCAGGCCACTACCGCGGAAACCACGGCTGTGCTCGCCGGGCTGGGTGACGGTGGCTTCGTCCGGCTCGGCCCGCAGGTGCAACCCGCGCAGCTTGTTGTGGTGCTTACCGGCGGTGCACCGCGCGGCAACAGCAGCGGCGACCGCGCCGGCATCCTGGCCCGCTTCGCTACCCAGCTGGATCGCTCCGGTTCAGGTGCCGTGCTCGCCGGCAGGCCCGGATCGGCTGATGGCAACGGTCCTATCGGCGTCGTGCGCGCCGACACCGCGGCGGCTTCCGTGCTGTCCACGGTCGACGACGTCAGCACTGCGGCTGGCCGGGTGGTGACGGTGCTGGCACTGGCCGAACAGACCCAAGGCCGGACCGGCCGATATGGCACCGGAAGTAACGCACAAGCAGTGGTCCCCGCGATTCAAGGCTGACCGGCGAGGCGGTGGCGCAAGACCGCTGCTGGCAGTGTTACCGTGAGCTTCCGTGGTCGGCGGCGCGCCGCCAGCTGCTTCGCAACCGGTCACCAATCGAACGGCCGGTCCGGACCACGGGAGACGGTCTTGGCCAAGCTTGCCCGCCCAACCAGGTACCTGTTCGTCACCGGAGGTGTCGCCTCGTCGCTGGGCAAGGGACTCACCGCTTCCAGCCTGGGACAGCTACTGACCTCCCGGCGGCTCCGAGTGACGATGCAGAAGCTGGATCCATATCTCAATGTCGACCCAGGGACGATGAACCCGTTCCAGCATGGCGAGGTGTTCGTCACCGAAGACGGCGCCGAGACCGACCTGGACATCGGACATTACGAGCGATTTCTGGACCGCAATCTCGGCCGCAATGCCAACGTGACGACTGGCCAGGTCTATTCGGCGGTGATCGCCAAGGAGCGGCGGGGAGAATACCTCGGCGATACCGTGCAGGTGATCCCGCACATCACTGATGAGATCAAGTCACGGATTCTGGCCATGTCAGAGCCGGGGGATGATGGTCGCCCACCGGATGTAGTGATCACCGAGATCGGAGGAACCGTCGGGGACATCGAGTCGCTGCCGTTTCTGGAGGCCGCTCGCCAGGTCCGCCACGATGTCGGCCGGGACAATTGCTTTTTCCTGCACGTCTCGCTGGTGCCCTACCTGGCTCCGTCCGGGGAGCTGAAGACCAAGCCCACCCAGCACTCGGTGGCCAACCTGCGCAGCATCGGTATCCAGCCCGACGCGCTGGTCTGCCGTGCTGACCGAGAAATCCCGGACGCGCTCAAGCGCAAGATCGCACTCATGTCGGATGTCGAGATCGACGGCGTTGTGGCGGCACCGGACGCGGCGTCAATCTATGACATCCCCAAGGTGTTGCACTCGGAAGGTCTCGATGCGTACGTGGTGCGCCGCCTCGGATTGCCCTTCCGGGACGTGGATTGGACAGAGTGGGGGGACCTGCTCGATCGGGTGCACAACCCGGCGCAGATAGTCCAGATTGCCCTGGTGGGCAAGTATGTCGACTTGCCGGATGCCTACTTGTCGGTGACCGAGGCGCTGCGCGCCGGCGGTTTCGCCCACCGCGCCCGCGTCGAGATCCGCTGGGTGCCCTCAGACACCTGCGAAAAGCCCGAGGGGGCGCAAGCAGCGTTGGCCGGGGTGGACGGAGTACTGGTGCCAGGCGGGTTCGGGGTCCGCGGCATTGAAGGCAAGATCGGTGCGATTCACCATGCCCGGACCCGGGGGATACCCGTGCTGGGCCTGTGCCTCGGCTTGCAATGCATGGTGATTGAAGCCGCCCGGAACCTGGCGGGTCTCGACGGTGCCGGATCCACCGAGTTCGATGCCGCGACGGCACACGCGGTGATCTCCACCATGGCCGACCAGACCGACGTCGTGGCCGGCCAGCGGGACATGGGTGGCACCATGCGGCTGGGAAGCTACCCGGCTGTGCTGGAGGCAGGCTCGGTGGTAGCCCGGGCGTATGGCGTTACCGAGGTATGCGAGCGGCACCGGCACCGTTACGAAGTGAACAATGCCTACCGGGACAAGCTGGCTGCGGCGGGTCTGGTGATCAGCGGGATGTCGCCCGACGGCCACCTCGTCGAGTTCATCGAGCTCCCCGAGCGTATCCACCCGTTCTTCGTCGGCACCCAGGCCCATCCCGAGCTCGCCAGCCGCCCAACCCGCCCGCACCCGCTGTTCATCGCCTTCATCGCGGCGGCACTGAATTACCGGGCGGCGGACTGGTTACCGGTTGAGATTCCAGCGGGACTGCGGTGAGCCAGCCGCACGAGTTCGTGGTGTGCGGCAGCACCACTCTGCACGTCGGCAAGATCCTCGCGTTACGTCGCGACCAGGTGATCATGCCCGGTGGGCGCGAGGCCAAGCGCGAGGTTGTCGAGCACATCGGCTCGGTGGTGATCCTGCCGGTGCACGACGACGGGTCCGTGACGATGATCGAGCAGTACCGCCACCCGCTGGGCCACCGGATCCGCGAGCTGCCCGCTGGGCTGCTGGACGCACCGGGAGAGGAACCGGTGATGACCGCCCAACGTGAACTGCTCGAGGAGGTCGGTTACACCGCGCGGGACTGGTCGGTGTTGGTCGATTTGGTGCCCTCCCCCGGGTTCAGCGACGAGTCCCAGCGGGTGTTTCTGGCCCGCGGGTTGACCCAAGTCGACCGGCCCTCTGCTACCGACGAGGAGGCCGACCTCGAGGTGGTCCGGTTGCCGCTGGCTGAGGCGGTGCGGCAGGTGTTGACTGGCGAGATCGTCAACGGCCCGGCCGTGGCGGGGCTGCTCGCCGCGCACGCGGTGCTAGCCGGCGTCACGCAACCACGCCCGGCCGACACTCCCTGGCCCGACCGCCCAACCCGCTTCGCCGCTCGCCACTCGAAGTACGGTCATATGGATGCTTGAGCACCCTTCCACACCCTCGAGGACGGTCTTATGGATGCTTGTGCACCCGCTTGCACGGCGTTGAGCCGAGCGTGGAGGCACGCGGGGTGAAGGTCGGTGTCCCGCGTGAGCTGAAGGTTCACGAGTACCGGGTTGCGCTCACGCCTGCTGGGGTGGTCGAGCTGACCCGTCGCGGGCATGAGGTGCTCGTGGAACGCGGTGCCGGAGTGGGCTGCGCATTTCCCGACGACGCCTACCTCGCCGCAGGTGCCCGCATCGTGCCACACGCCGACGACGTGTGGGCCCACGCCGAGATGGTGCTCAAGGTGAAAGAACCGGTGCCTGCGGAGTACCACCGGATGCGCAAGGGCCAGATCCTGTTCACCTACCTGCACCTGGCAGCCTCCGCGGAGTGCACGAACGCGCTGATCGACGCCGGGGTCGACGCGATCGGCTACGAGACCGTGCAACTGCCCGATGGCTCATTGCCGCTGCTCGCGCCGATGAGCGAGGTCGCCGGGCGGATGGCTCCCCAGGTGGGCGCACACTGCCTGGAACGGATGCAGGGCGGGCGCGGGGTGCTGCTCGGCGGAGTCTCCGGAGTGCCCGCCGGCAAGGTAGCGGTGCTCGGCGCCGGCGTGGTGGGGATGAACGCGGCCAGTATCGCGCTGGGCATGCAGGCCGAGGTGGTGGTGCTGGACACCAACATCAACCGGTTGCGGGAGATTGACTTCAGCTACCGCGGTCACTTGCAGACCATCGCGTCCAACGCCTACGAGGTGGAGAAGGCCTGCGTGTGGGCGGATCTGGTGATCGGGGCGGTACTGGTGCGCGGCGCGAAGGCACCGACGCTGGTCAGCCACGAGGTCGTCACGGAGATGCGCCCGGGATCGGTCCTCGTCGACATCGCCATCGACCAGGGCGGCTGCTTCGCTGACTCGCGACCCACCACGCATGCCGATCCGACCTTCACCGTGCACAACTCGGTGTTCTACTGCGTGACCAACATGCCTGGCGCGGTCCCGCACACTTCCACATACGCCCTGACGAACGTCACGCTGCCCTACGTGTGCGCGCTGGCCGACAAGGGGCTGCGGCAAGCGGTGCGGGACGACCCGGCACTGGCCCGCGGTGTTAATGTGGTGGCTGGCTCGGTAGTGCTTGCCGAGGTCGCCCAAGCGCACGGCTGCGACTGCGTTCCCTTGGCCGAGGCCCTCGGGTAAGTGCGGGTGGAGATGGCAGCCCACGCCGAGACGTTGCCGCCAGCGCTTGCCGCGGTGATCTCTGGGTACCTCGATCATCTGGCGGTTGAGCGCGGCACCTCGGCCAACACGCTGGACTCTTACACCCGTGACCTGCGCCGCTATGGCGCTTACCTGGCGTCGAGGGGAATCCTCGGACTCGCCACGGTGCGCGAGGAAGAGGTGACGGGCTACCTCGCCGCATTGCGGGATGGAGACGCTGAGCATCGCCCGCTAGCCCCGTCCTCGGCGGCCCGGGCGCTCGTAGTAGCTCGAGGATTGCACCGGTTCGCGTTCCGCGAAGGGCTGGTGCCGGCAGACGTCGCAGTCGACGTGCATCCTCCCAGCCCGCCGAAACGGCTACCCAAGGCGCTCGGGGTGGATGAGGTGATCAGGCTGCTCGAGGTCTTCCCTGCCGAAGGTGGGCCTCGTTGCCTGCGGGACCGGGCGCTGCTGGAGCTGCTGTACTCGACCGGCGCGCGGATCTCCGAGGCGGTCGGGCTGGACCGGGACGATATCGACGCCCCGGCGCGCACTGTGCTGCTGCGTGGCAAGGGTGGCAAGGAGCGGCTGGTTCCCGTGGGCCGCCCGGCGCTGGCCGCGCTCGATGCTTACCTAGTCCGTGGCCGCCCCACGTTCGCGGCGCGCGGGCGGGGCAGCCCAGCGGTCTTCCTCAATGCGCGTGGCGCCCGGCTCTCCCGGCAGAGTGCGTGGGCAGTCCTGCGGGAAGCGGCGACACGGTCGGAGATCGCCGCAGCGGTCTCACCCCATACCCTGCGGCACTCCTTTGCCACCCACCTGCTGGAAGGCGGCGCGGATGTGCGGGTGGTGCAGGAACTGCTCGGGCACGCCTCGGTGACCACGACGCAGGTCTACACCCTGGTGACAGTGGACAATCTGCGCGAGGTCTACGCGACCGCTCATCCGCGGGCGCGGGGGTAGGGGGCGCCCTGGGCCTGCTTCCTGGCGCCGAATAGGCTGCCCCGGGATCGCACCGTGCTGACCTAGCTGGCCTGGAGGGATCGGTTCCATGTCGTCCTGGGCGTCTGCGCAACAGCGGTTGGTTGCGCCGGGCCCACCGCCGATCTCTGGCGAGGGAATGCTTGCTGATGAGATCGCAGGCGACGGATTCGATATCGCCGGACGCACACGCCGGGCGGTGCCCCAGCCGCCTCCGCTGGACCGGCACGGGCCTGCGCGGGTGTTGGCGATCTGCAACCAGAAGGGCGGTGTGGGCAAGACCACGTCCACGATCAATCTCGGTGCGGCGTTGGCCGAGTACGGCCGACGCGTCTTGCTAGTCGACTTCGATCCCCAGGGGGCGCTGTCGGTGGGGCTCGGGCTGGCCGCGCAGCACCTCGAGCACACCGTCTACAACCTGATCATGGAGCAGCGCGTCCCGGTCGAGGAGGTGATCCAGCCGACGTCGGTGCCCGGGATGGATTTGTTGCCCAGCAACATCGACCTGTCCGCAGCAGAAGTGCAACTGGTCACTGAGGTGGGCCGGGAACAGGCGTTGGGTCGAGCGCTGCGGCCGCTGCTGCCCCCGTACGACTTCATCCTGGTGGACTGCCAGCCCTCGTTGGGGCTGCTCACCATCAACGCGTTGGCGTGCGCGGATGGCGTACTCATTCCCCTCGAGTGCGAATTTTTCAGCCTGCGTGGGGTTGCGCTGCTGATGGATACCATCGATAAGGTGCGTGACCGACTCAATCCAAAGCTGACGATCACTGGGATTCTCGCCACCATGTATGACCCGCGTACGCTGCACGCCCGCGAGGTCATGGCCCGGGTGGTGGAAGCTTTCGGTGATACCGTTTTCGACGCCGTAATTGGCCGAACGGTCCGTTTCCCCGAAACCACCGTCGCCGGTGAACCGATCACCCGGTGGGCACCGAAATCTGCCGGCGCAAAGGCATACCGGGCGTTGGCCCGTGAGGTGATTGCTCGGTGACGGTGTTACAGGATTCGATGGTGGCACCGGTGTCGTCGCCTCGGTTCACCGTACGGTTGGAGAACTTCGAAGGCCCGTTCGACTTGCTCTTGCAGCTCATCTCGCAGCAGCAAATGGACGTGACCGAGGTGGCTCTCCACCAGGTGACCGACGATTTCATTGCTCATCTGCGGGTGCTGGGCGAGTCTTTCGACCTCGATGAGACCACGGAGTTCCTCGTGGTGGCTGCCACCCTCCTGGACCTCAAGGCAGCACGATTGCTGCCCAGCGCTGAGGTCGAGGACGAGGCGGACCTCGCATTACTGGAGGCTCGGGACCTGCTGTTTGCGCGATTGCTGCAATACCGGGCTTACAAGCAGGTCGCTGCCTTGTTCGCCGAGCTCGAGTCCGCGGCCCTGCGCCGTTATCCCCGCTCGGTGGGCATCGAGGAAAGATTTGCCGGATTGCTGCCCGAAGTGTTACTTGGGGTCGATGCTGCTCACTTCGCCGAAACCGCGGCTGCGGTCTTCCGTCCTAAACCGCCGCCGCCTACGGTCTCGTTGGAGCACATGCACACCCCTCAGGTGTCGGTGCACGAGCACGCCGCGCTGCTTCGTGGCCGGCTCGCCCGCGATGGTCAAGCGAGCTTCCGTAGTTTGGTTGCCGATTGTGTACACACCAGAGAAGTGGTCGCCCGTTTCCTGGCCTTGCTGGATCTGTACCGTGCGGCGGTAGTGGTCTTCGACCAAACCGATCCGCTGGGGGAATTGCACGTACGGTGGACGGGTGGAGCCGAGCAGACCACTACAGCGTCGCCGACGGACGGGAAGGAAACGAGGGCTGCCGGTGGATGAAACCGCGCTGATGGAAACACCCACCGCCGACGAAACACTGCCGGCGTTGCACGATGACGGCGAACTCGACGCAGCCCTGGAGGCGCTGCTGCTGGTGGTCGATTCACCAGCCAGTGAAGATGTGCTCGCCAGCGCACTAGGTCAACCGGCGCCGCGGGTGGTCGAGGCCCTGCAACGGCTGCGGGATGGCTACGCCAACCACCGCCGGGGAATCGACCTGCGTCAGGTGGCCCAGGGATGGCGCTTGCACACCCGTGACGTGTACGCACCGTTCGTGGAGCGGTTGCTGCTGGACGGGCAGCGCGCCAGGCTCACCAGGGCTGCCCTGGAGACGCTTGCCGTGGTTGCCTACCGGCAGCCGGTTACGCGCTCCCGGGTTGCCGCGGTGCGCGGGGTCAACGTCGACGGGGTGATGCGTACGTTGCTGGCCCGTGGCCTGATCGAGGAGCGGGGCACCGATCCGGAGACGCACGGTGTCCTTTACTGCACGACCGAGCTCTTCCTTGAGCGGCTTGGGCTCTCGGCGCTGGACGACCTGCCTCCGATCGCGCCGCTGCTGCCCGACATCGACTCCATCGATGACGTGCCTGCATAGAGACGATGTCCGAATCTGACGCCCTGCCCCGGCTGCACAAGGTTCTCGCCCAGGCCGGGATAGCTTCCCGGCGGGCCGCCGAAGAGATGATCGCCCTGGGTCGGGTGCAGGTAAATGGCGCCGTGGTGCGGGAGATGGGAGTGCGCATCGACCCGGAAAGTGCTGTCATCCACGTCGATGGCATGCGGTTGGAACTGCGTTCCGACGTGGTGCACCTGGCGATGAACAAGCCCCGAGGAGTGCATTCCACGATGTCCGATGACCGGGGGCGGCCCTGCGTCGGTGACTATGTCGCTGACCGGGCACAGCGTTTGTTCCATGTGGGGCGGCTGGACGCGGACACCGAGGGTCTGCTGTTGCTCACTAATGATGGGGAACTCGCGCATCGGTTGATGCATCCCTCACACCAGGTGCTCAAGACCTACCTGGCCGAGGTACCCGGCCCGGTGCCCCGGTCGCTGGGCCGTACCCTGCGCGCTGGAGTGCACCTCGATGATGGCCCGGTCGCCGTCGACGGATTCCGCGTGGTGCAGGCACTGCCAGGCAAGGCGCTGGTTGAGGTGGTGTTGCACGAGGGCCGCAAGCACATCGTGCGCCGGTTGCTGGCTGAGGTAGGCCACCCGGTCCACCGCTTGGTCCGCACCGCAATCGCCGACGTTCGCCTCGGCGACCAGCGCCCGGGTACAATCCGTGCCCTCTCCCGGCCCGAAGTAGCCGCCCTCAACCGCGCCGTCGGCCGGTAGCCGCCCGGTTTCACGCTGCTGAGCCCGCAGAATGCGTCGGGCAGAATGGGCCGGTGCGGACCGGCAGCAGATTGCGGGGAGTTGTTGCGGTGGACGGTCCGGCCGGCACCGGGAAATCCACCGTGGCCCGGCGACTGGCGGCCTCGCTGGGCGCGCGATATCTAGACACCGGTGCGATGTATCGAGCTGCCGCGCTCGGCGTTCTGCGAGCCGGCATCGACCCCGCCGAATCCGATGCGGTGAGCGACGAGGTGGCGCGGCAGCATATCGAAATAGGTACCGAGCCGGATTCCTCGATCGTCCTGCTCGATGGGGAGGATGTCTCCGCGGAAATCCGCAGCGCGGCGGTGACGACCGCGGTCAGTCCGGTGTCCGCGGTGGCCTCGGTACGCGTCTTGCTCGTCGCCCAGCAGCGCCGGATCATCTCGGACGCCACCGCTGCCGGCGGCGGGATCGTGGTGGAAGGTCGGGATATCGGGACCGTGGTGGCACCCGACGCGCCGCTGAAGGTCTTTCTCACGGCCTCCGCGCCGGCGCGGGCGGCACGCCGAGCCG
Organism: Pseudonocardiaceae bacterium; assembly: GCA_035640615.1. GTDB lineage: Bacteria > Actinomycetota > Actinomycetes > Mycobacteriales > Pseudonocardiaceae. Next base: position 671 of record DASQVU010000481.1, on the reverse strand, counting down.
CGCAGGACGGCAGCACGGACGTGGCAGCCGTCCGGGCGGCGGTAGAGCGCCGCGACCGCTTCGACGCGAGCCGGACAGTCTCACCGATGTGCGCCGCCGACGATGCCGTCGAGCTGGATACCACCGCGCTGGATGTCGATGCGGTGCTGGCCCGGTTGCATGACCTAGCGGTGGTGCGTGGTCTGGTCGTCCCGGCAATTCGGAACCCGCTGTGATCCTCGACGTACCTGAGGGCACCTGGTTGTGGTTGCAGAGTTTCACGCGCTGGATGGGGACCTGGTGCTTCTACGTCGGCTACCGGTTGCGGATGTGGCATCGGGAACGGGTTCCGGCGACCGGCCCGGTGGTGGTGGTGGCCAACCACAGTGCGATGGTCGACGGCCCGCTGCTGTACGGGTTGCTAGGCCGGCGCACCGTGTTTCTGATCAAGGAGGAGATGTTCCACGGCCCGCTGGGTTGGATACTGCCCCGGATCGGGCAGCTGCCGATACGCCGTGGTGAGGCCGATCGGACGCCGTTGCTCACCGCTGTGCGGCTGCTGCGCCATGATGGCGTGGTTGTGGTGTTTCCGGAGGGCACCCGCGGCGAAGGCGATGTCAGGGACGCCCAGCAGGGTGCCGTGTGGCTGGCGCGGACCGGGGGCGCGACAATGCTGCCGGTGGCGATCCGGG
>DASQVU010000480.1:0-9429 GCA_035640615.1 Pseudonocardiaceae bacterium | reverse complement strand
TAACACGAGGCAGGTGATCACGCCGCTGGATAAGGGTTACCGGCGACGAGGCGGACGGTGAATCCGTCGTCGTAGCGGTCGAAAGTGACCAGGTTGACCAGTTGATGGGCCAGCCATAAACCCAGACCGCCGGAGGGTGCTTTCGCCGCGGGCAGCAATCCCGCGAACGGGTCACTCGGCCCGTGGCCCTGATCGCTGACCGCCACCACGATACGGTCGCGGTCCGACCACAGGCGCAACCTTGCGGGTGGGCCGCCGTGGCAGGCTGCGTTGGTGACCACCTCGCTGACCGCGATCACCAGATCCGCGACCTCATCATCGCGCAGCGCAGTTGCGTGGGCGGCCGCGACCACGGCACGGCGCGCGGCTGCCGCGGTCGGGTTCAGCAGGTCGATCACCGGTGGAGCGGCTTCCAGCGGGTCTGCACGGGGAGAGCGTGGCTGGGTGAGAAACACCGCCGGGTCGGTGTAGCGATCGTTGACCACGTGGCGGCCATCCGGGGTGACCAGATAGGGGTGCGTCCGGGCGACGTCGTCAAGCACCTCATCGGAGGTGATTCGCCGGTCGTAAGGGCACAACGCCCACAGCGGAAACTCGGCGAATGCGTGGTTGACGGTGGCTTCGTAGCGGGCCCACCAGTCCCACGGCACCCCCACACCCGGGTGTGGCACTTCCCCGACAATGCGGATTTGCCGCGCACCTTGCGAGAGGTACTCCGTCAGTAATTTGTTGACGGATTTGAGGACTGTGGCCGGCCGGTCATACTGCTCTGGCACGAATGTCAGGTCCGGACTGGCCCGGATCGCCGATCGGACCAGCTCGCTGCGGTTGTCGTCGAGTGCCACTACAGTTGGTTGGCTGGCGTCGAGGCCACCTTGCACGAACGGGATCACTAGGTCCAGAAACTCGTCGTCACACTCGTAGAAGGCGGCCTCGTGCAGCAGAGCGCCCACACCCGTACCCGCCGCCAGATCAGTTGTCATGCCAGCGGCTCCACTCGCACGCCTTCCATACCGAGAACTTCGACCAATCGCTGCAGCCCCGGCCAGGCCGTGCGCAGCACCAGCGTCGCGTTGGCCTGCTGAGCCTGCTCAGCCAGCAACGTCAGGTTGCGATGATCCATGAAAGTGACTGTCACCGCGTCGATCACCAGCTCACCGTCGGTAGCGCGCAGATCGGCACGTTCCAGTGCCAGACCGAATAGCGACACGGTCTTCGGGTCGAGTTCGCCACCCAGCGCGGCAGCCACATCCGCCGAAGCGTGCAGCCGGAACCCGGGCACGCTGCAGTTGGTATTCGGATGCAGGCACGCCAGCTGCGCTAGCCGGTCGTCACCCAACTCGGTGCTGTCATAGGCGCACATTGCTGAGAACGGCGAGGTGGTCATGTACTGGTCAACAAGGTGCTCGTAACGGGCGAAGGCAGCCAGCTGGCGCGGATCGCGTACCAGTGGAGTGGCCTCTGCGGCGACCCGTAGGCCGGTAAAACCCACCGCCAGAGCTTGCTGCGTTGCCGCTGCGTAGGTATGCACCTGGCTAGCCGGCTCGATCAGCGTGCCCATCGAGTAGGTGGCATCGAGCGGGACGATCTGCGCCGCGCCGCGCGTCAACGCCTCCGCCAGCCCGGCGATGCCCGCAAGGTCCTCCGCCAGCGTCTCGGGATCACCAGACGCGACGTAACAGACCCGCTGACCCTGCGCGAGACCCTCGGCCAAGAAATCCCGAACTCCGACCCGGAGGTTCTCGGGATCCTCATATGCCCAAAATACGTGATCATGTAGGTCGAAACCCCGCGCGCGGTCGATCACTCCGGACGTGCGCACTGCCCGCACACTACCGGACTGGTCGCCGTCGCTCATCTGCTCGTAAGTGTGCGGCGGATCACCGTTTGCCCGCATATCGCGGAGGTTCTTCCGGCATGAGCTAACCGGGTAAGGTCTCGCCGCCGATAGGGGCAAGCACCTCCCCGGTGTAGTAGCTGGACAGCTGCTCGGCGGCGAAGAACACGTAACTCGGCGCGATCTCATCTGGATGCGCTGCCCGGCCCATCGGCACTTGCTGCCCGAACGACGAGGTCTTCTCTGGGGGGAAGGTGGCCGGGATGAGCGGCGTCCAGACCGGTCCCGGTGCCACGGCGTTGACCCGGATCCGCCGTTCGACGAGGTTCTGCGCCAGCGAGTAAGTGAACGCGATGATCGCGCCCTTGGTGGCGGAGTAATCCAGCAGCGTTTTGTTCCCCCGCAAGCCGTTGATGGACGCGGTGTTGATGATTGCCGCACCGTCGGGTAGATGCCGCAGCGCAGCTTTGGTCGTCCAGAAGTGGCTATAGATGTTCACCTTGAAGGTGTAGTCCCACTGCTCGGAGCTCAGCTCTTCCAGCGACTTCGCCGGAGTCTGCGTTCCGACGTGGTTGACCAGGATGTCGAGGCCGCCGAGTTCGGCCACGGTCTGCTCGACGATCTGCGTCGCGTGCTGCTCGTCGGCGAGCTCGCCGGGTAGCAGCACCGCCCGGTGCCCGGCTGCGGTGACCAAGTTCGCGGTATGCCGGGCGTCGTCGTGCTCCGACAGGTAGGCGATCGCGACATCGGCGCCCTCCTTGGCGAAGGCCACCGCGACCGCCCGCCCGATCCCGGAATCACCACCGGTGATCAAGGCTCGCTTGCCCGCCAGCAGCCCGCGCCCGAGGTAATCGGCCATTTCATCCCTGGGCTTGGGCTCCATCTCCGCAGTGGTACCCGGCCCTGGTTGCTGCTGCTCAGGCTGCTGACCATGCACATCGGCCACCGGAAACGCCTCCTTAGATCGGACCTCCCCCTGTTCCCGCACCTCCGGCTTGGAAAACCCCACCTGCCCGCAGTCTGGATGCCGACTGCTGTGTTAGCGGACCCGTATACCGCAGTCTGCATCCAGACTGTGGAAGTGCTCCGCGCGAGCTACTGCAGCCAGGGCGGGCACCGGGCATGAGAGCGCGACACAGCGGGCGTGAAAGCGCGACACAGCGGGCATGAAGGCGCGACACGCCGGGGGGAAGCGCGGATCAGGAGGCGCAGGCGCCGGTGGAGACCTCGACGTTGCGGCTGGATGCGGTCGCCACGTCGTCGGCGATCTCGTCGTCAGCCAGCACGAACCCGGTCTCGTCGTTGTCCACCGCAGCGCCGAACACCAGACCGAGCACCTGACCGGACCCGTCCAGCAAGGGGCCGCCCGAGTTACCGCTACGTACCACCGCGCGCACGGTGTAGACGTTGCGCACCACGGTCGTAGCGTTGTAGATGTCCGGCCCCCGCAGGTGGATGCGATCACGTATCCGGGCCGCAGAGGCCGTGTAGGGGCCATCCAGCGGGTAGCCGAGCACCAACCCGCTCAGTCCGGAGACGGCTGGTTTCGCGGCCAGCTGCAACACCGGCGCGTGCAGCCCGGGAACTTTGAGGATCGCGACGTCGGTCTCCGGATCGTAGGTGACCACTGTGGCGTCCAGCGCGCCGTCCGAGGTCTCGACCTGGACCCGGTCGGTGCCGGCGACCACGTGCGCGTTGGTGATCACCCGCTGCGGGGCGATGACGAAGGCGGTGCCCTCCAGCGCTCTCGAACACGACCGCGCCCGCCCGCGCACCTTGAGCACGCTGGACCGGGCCTGGCGCACCACGGGAGAGTTGAGCAGTACCGGGTCGGCCGGCCCGACGTCGGTGATCGGAGTCGGCGAGAACGGCGCGAGCACGTCCGGGAACCCGGAGACGTCCAGCAATCTGGTCAGCTCGGAGGGTAGCTGGCGCAGCACGTTGGGCATGACCGTGTCGACGATGCGCAGCACCGAAGAGTCTCGCACCGCGCCGGTCAGCCCGGTGTAGGCAGATGATTTGGTCAGCGGCAGCGCGACCAGCCAGGCCACGACCAAAGCCGCGATGCCCTGCACCACGGCGCCGAAGAAAGTGTCCAGCTGGCGCACCGCCTCGCCGTCGATCCGGCGCTGCACCGCCCGCCCGAGCAACACCCCCAGCGTCTCGCCCAGGGCCACCAGCACGATCACGATCGACACCCCGAGGGCAACCCGGACCTCCGGGCTCTCGTAGCTGGCGATCAGCGACGGCGCGATCCGGACGCCGATCACGGCGCCGGCCAGCACGCCGATGAACGACGCTGCGGCGGCAACCATGCCCTGCCGGGCGCCGGAGATCCCAGCCAGCACGGCCAGCACCAGCACCAGCACGTCCACCCAGTTCACCGGATCACCTCGGTCCGCTCGGCCATCCGCCACGCAGCTTCCAGGTCGTACTCAGCCGCCGGCTCCCAGGGCCGTGCCCAGCCGCCCATGCCGAGCAGCGCAGCCAGCAACCCGCCGGTGAACCCCCAGACCAGCATTCCAGGTAGCACGAACGCTGGGTACGGGTACCCGCTGGCACCGCGCACGATCAGCCGGTTCGCCGGGTCCGCGAGCACCCGCAGCAGCACCCGGGCGACCGCGACGGTCTCCCGGTAGTCCACCGGGGCCACCGGTCCGGGCCGCTGCCAGTACCCCAACACCGGAGTGATGAGGAAATCCGACGGCGGCAGGTACAGCTGCGGCAGCACTGCCACGGGCAGGACATCCTCGGCGCGCACCCCGACTTCCTCGCCCGCCTCCCGCAGCGCGGTGGCGACCGGCCCGTCATCGGCGTCGTCGACCGCCCCGCCCGGAAAGCAGACCTGGCCCGGGTGCGCGGAGACCCCGGGCGAGCGCCGCTGCAGCAGCACGTCGGGCTCCCCGGTCTGCGGATCCGAGCCGAACAGCACCAGCACAGCAGCTCGCCGCCCAGCTGACCGGGGCACCGGCACCAGGCCGAGATCTTCGGGTACCACCCCGGCGGTCCGGCGTACCAGCGTGGCCAGCCAGTCCGGCAGTGAAGCCGGGTCAACCAGCGGTCCGGCGACCAGCGAACCGGATTGAGATGCTCCGGTCATCCGCTCGCTCCGGGGCCGAGATAGCGCGCCACCACGGCGCGCACCTGTTGCGGGCTGCGCATCACCTCGGGAGGGTTGACCTGGCGGACCGTGCCGTCTGCGGTGACCAGGTAGGTCAGCGGGATGACGGGCGGGGCGTGCAGGGCGGCACGCAGCCTGCCGTCGGGATCGCTGACCGAGGGATAGTGCACGTCAAGCGCGGCCAGCTCCTCCAGTGCCGCCTCGGGTAGTTGCTGGACCTCGACGCCGAGCACCGCTACCGCGCCCGGCTCGCTGGCATACGCCGCCAATGCGGGCAGTTCCTGGGCGCATGGTTGGCACAACGGTCCCCACAGGTTGAGCAACGCCGGCCGGCCGGCCAACGCCGCCGCCAAGTCCACCGTTGCCGGCTGGCCAAGGCAGGGCAGCACCAGCCCGGACAGCGGCCCGCCGGCTGAGCCGGCAATCGGACCACCGCCGGTCTCGCCGGCGCCCCCGTGCGGGGACGGGCAGGGCTGCAGCGCCGCCTGGGCCCGCAACTGATCGATATTGGGCGCGGCGGCCGAGCTGGCATCAGGCACGGTGGCAGCAGGGGACCCCGCCAGGCTCGGGCTGGCCCGTGGCCACAAGGCCACCACCAGCGCGCCCGCCAGCAAAGCCGCCACCAGCACCCACCGCAATGCGGCTTTCACGGGATCGCCTCGGAGGCGGTGGCGGCGGTGGCCACACCAGGCGGTGTGGAATCTGCGTCAATCGGCAGTCCGGCCATCGCAAGCAGGTGTGGCGTCTCGGGCCCGCGCAGCAGCGCAGCGGCGATCTCTGGTTCGGTAGGGCCGGTGCCGTACGACGGGCAGTCGCCGGCCACCGGGCACACGCCACAGGCCGGGCGGCGGGCATGGCACACCCGGCGTCCGTGAAAGATCACCCGGTGGGACAGCATCGTCCAGTCCCGTTTCGGGATGAGCTGACCGACCGCCTCCTCGACCTTCACCGGGTCCTCATGGGCCGTCCATCCCCACCGCCGCACCAGCCGTCCGAAGTGGGTGTCCACCGTGATGCCGGGCACGCCGAAGGCATTGCCCAAGATGACGTTGGCGGTCTTGCGTCCGATTCCCGGGAGGGTGACCAGATCGGCCAGCCGGTCCGGCAGTTCACCGCCGAAGCGCTCGACCAGCGCTGCCCCGAACCCGATGAGCGCCGCCGCCTTATTCCGGTAGAACCCGGTGGGCCGGATCAGCTCCTCCAGCTCCGCCCGATCCGCCGCGGCGTAATCAGCCGCGCTGCGGTACCGGGCGAACAACGCGGGGGTAGTCTCGTTGACCCGCTTGTCGGTGGTCTGCGCGGACAGAATGGTGGCCACAGCCAGCTCGAGCGGAGTGCTGAAATCCAGCTCGCAGTGCGCGTCCGGGTAGGCGCTGGCCAGCACGCGGTCCATCCGCCGGGCTCGCCGGACCAGCGCGAGGTGGCTCTCCGCAGCGAAGGATCGGCGCGACCGAACTGACACCTCACCAGCGTACGGACCTCGCCGCCCAGCTTGGTCGCGTGGGTGAGGCAGTGCGCTAGGCCGACTACCGACCCCGATGTGCACGCCGGCGAGCGATACGGCATGATCCCCCCCACCATGACCATCTGGTTCGTTGCCGCCATCCCAGTGCTGATCATGTTCTTCGCGCTCGCGATGGAGCGGCTGGAGCACCGGCTGCGCTACCTCGCGGCCCGGGACAACCTCGCAGTCCAAGAAAACGAGGTGGAGGAGTTCCTGCAGGCCGCCCGGCCCGAGGAGGTGCGGGCGCTGTTCCGCAGCGGTATCGGTGGCGCACTGGACCTATTCCGTCGCCGCCGGCTGCGCCGCAGCGCGCTAATCCGAGCACCCCGCGTCGAGCAACAGCCTTAGACTCACCGTATGTGATCGGGTAGGTCCCCTAGACGGCGGCCCAGGTCCGCCTCCGATCAGCTGGAGGAATGCGGTGAACGACGCCTTGACCAGGGCCGGCATCTTCCAGGGTGTCGACCCGTCAGCAGTTCAGGACTTGAAATCTGCGCTGGAACCGGTCACCTTTCCCCGCGCGCATGTCATCTTCGCCGAAGGTGAGCTGGGCGACCGGCTCTACATCATCCTGTCGGGCAAGGTGAAGATCGGGCGCAAGTCGCCGGACGGCCGGGAGAACCTGCTTGCCGTGTTCGGACCCTCGGACATGTTCGGCGAGTTGTCGATCTTCGATCCGGGACCCCGCACGTCGACGGCCACCACGGTGACCGAGGTGCAGGCCGTCACCATGGACCGCGCCGCGCTGCGGGAGTGGATTGCCAAGCGACCGGAGATCGCCGAGCAGCTGCTGCGGGTGATCGCCCGGCGGCTGCGCCGGACCAACAACATGCTCGCCGACCTGATCTTCACCGATGTGCCGGGACGGGTGGCCAAGGCGCTGCTGCAGCTCGCGCACGACTTCGGCACCCAGGAGGGCGGCATGCTCCGGGTGACCCACGACCTCACCCAGGAAGAGATCGCCCAGCTCGTCGGCGCTTCGCGGGAGACGGTGAACAAGGCGCTCGCCGACTTCGCCCACCGCGGTTGGCTGCGCCTGGAAGGCAAGAGCGTGCTCATCCTGGAACCGCAGCGCCTCGTCCGCCGCGCCCGCTAAGTTCGGCAGCCCTTCAGACGCCCCCGTCCCCCGACACGGAGACATATCGGGGGACGGGGGCCTCGACGATGAGCTCGAGTTCGACGGGGGCGGCCAGCGGCAGCTCAGCAACGCCGACCGCCGAGCGGGCATGCCCGCCCGCGTCGCCGAAGATCGTGCCGAGCAGCTCGGAGGCCCCGTTGAGCACCGCGGGCTGGGCAGTGAATCCGGGTGCGGAAGCGACGAATCCGACCACCTTCACGACCCGGGTCACCGCGTCGAGACCGACCAGGTTGTCGACCGCAGCCAGCGCGTTGAGTGCGCAGGTGCGGGCTAGCTGCTGGCCCAGGGCAGTGTCGATCTCGGCGCCGAGCTTGCCGGTGGCCGCCAGCACCCCGCCGACCAGCGGAAGCTGGCCAGCGGTAAAGACGAGCGACCCGGTGCGCACTGCGGGTACGTACACCCCGGCTGGGGCGGGCAGCGGCGGCAGCACCAGCCCGAGTTCGGCCAGCCGAGCAGACCAGCTCAATGCTTCGGGCGCTTGAGGTACGCCACCAGCTGCTCGCCGGTCGGACCCGGCATCACGGTGACCAGCTCCCAACCGTCAGCGCCCCACTGATCGAGGATCTGCTTGGTGGCATGGGTCAACAGCGGCACCGTCGCGTACTCCCACTTGGTCATGAGAGCGCAGGCTACGCGTGCCCAGACTGCGCCAGGCTGCCGCCTAGGCTTGGTGCATGTGGTCGGAAGGGCTGGCGCGGGCCCGCCTGCATGTCGTCACCGGCAAGGGCGGGACGGGCAAGACGACGGTAGCGGCTGCGCTGGCCGTGGCGCTGGCCACCGGAGGCCGGAAAACCCTGCTCATCGAGGTCGAGGGCCGGCAAGGCATTGCGCATTTGTTCGATATCCCGCCGCTGCCGTACCAGGAACGGCGCGTTGCGGTCGCACCCGGCGGAGGTGAAGTCCGAGCGCTGGCGGTCGATGCCGAAGAGGCGCTGCTGGAGTACTTCGCGATGTTCTACAACCTGGGCTTCGCGGGCCGGACACTGCGCCGAATGGGAGCGATCGAGTTCGCCACCACGCTCGCGCCCGGGCTGCGAGACGTGCTGCTCACCGGGAAGGTGAAGGAGGCGACGACGCGCGCCCGCAACGGTGTCCACAGCTACGACGCGGTGGTGCTGGACGCCCCGCCCACCGGGCGGGTGGTGAAGTTCCTCGACGTCACCAGGGCGATGGCCGACCTGGCGAAGGTTGGTCCGATTCACAGCCAGAGCAAGGGGGTGGTGCGCCTGCTGCACTCGGCGGACACCGCAGTCCACGTGGTCACCCTGCTGGAGGACTTGCCCGTTGCCGAGACCTTGGAGACGGTCGCGGAGCTCGATCTGGCCGACCTGCGTCCCGGGGCCGTGCTGATCAACCGCGCGCGACCCTGCCGGCTGCCGGCGCACTTCGCGACTACCACCGGCAGCAATGCGGGTAGCACCAACGGCCAGGTGGACGCCGATCGAGTCCGCGCCGGGCTACTCGCCGCCGGTCTGGACTTGCACACCGCGGTGATTGACGGACTGGTCACCGAAACTGTGGAGCACGCCATGCGGGTGCACGCCGAGCAGCAGGCTCGCGCCCGGCTCGCCGACGCCGGCATGCCATTGATCGAGTTACCCGACCTCACCGACATCGGAGGCGACGGGGTCGATCTCGGGGGGATCTACGAGCTCGCCGAGGTACTGCGCGAGCAGGGGGTGCGGTGACTCTGCGCCTTCCGGTCGACCCTTTCCGGCTTGATCTTCACGTCGGTCGAAGGTGCACAAGCATCCATCAGACCGCTTGGATCCCCCTCATCCGGTGCACAAGCATCGATAAGTCCCCGGGGCCCGTGCTATGACTACGAG
>DASQVU010000479.1:0-6479 GCA_035640615.1 Pseudonocardiaceae bacterium | reverse complement strand
CAACGCACCGCGTATTTCTCGAGATGCCGCCATCCGGGGTGGTCTTGCGAGTATCACCGAGCTCTCCGTTCCGTCCCGCCAGGCGCGCTACCAGGTTCGCAGTATGAGTTGCAATACCGCTCAGCCGCTGCAATGTATCCGAGGCTGTTCGTTCGACGGCCAGTAATGTAGACATACGGCTCGAACCGTTGGCCAACACATTCCCGCAGCGGAACTGCTCACCGTCGGCTACCACCTGTTCGACTCGAACGTCCGGATCTGGTGGGCTGGTCAGGACGGGTCACCATCCCGCAAATCGTTGGTCGCGGCTTCCAGAGGAACTCCCCCCGCGGCTGCCGCTCCAGCGCGCACAGCACGGTGTTGAGTGAAAGGTGGTGCTGTCCGATCCCTGCCGGCACGGGCCCTCCGCGGCGCGTGGAGGGAACCTCGATCCATGACCAGGCAGCCCGCCTTGTCGCGGTATACCGGCAGGGACAACGCTGAAAGGCGGTGCGCCACACTGTTCTGCCGAGGTGATCATCATGATCTTTCATCAGTACCAGCTTTCCTGCCTGTCGCTGTTCAGCTACCTGGTGGGTGACGAGTCGACGGGTCGGGCGGTGGTCGTCGATCCCCAGCGGGACGTGTCGCAGTACCTCGCCGATGCGGAGGCCGCGGGCCTGCGCATCGAGCGGGTGATCGAGACCCACATTCACGCCGACTTCCTGTCCGGGCATCTGGAGCTGGCCAAGGCGACCGGCGCCGCGATCTGCTACGGCAGTGCGGCGGAGACGGACTTCGCGATGGAGCCACTCCAGCACGGTCAGCGGCTGAGCCTTGGTGACGTGGTGCTCGAGATCCGGCACACTCCCGGCCACACCCCCGAGTCCATCTCGGTGGTGATCTGGGAGCGCGCCACGGACACCGAGCCGTGGGGCGTGCTCACCGGTGACACCCTGTTCATCGGTGACGTCGGCCGGCCCGACCTGCTGTCGGCGTCGGGCTGGACCGCGCCGGAGCTGGCCCGGCAGCTCTATCGCTCACTGCGGGAGCAGTTGCTGACCTTGCCCGATGCCACCCGGGTGTACCCGGCGCACGGTGCCGGCTCCTCGTGTGGCAAGGCCCTTTCCGACGCCACGTCCTCGACAATCGGTGAGCAGCGGGTGGCTAACTATGCGCTGCTCCCGATGACGGAGGAGGACTTCGTCGAGGTCGTCACGCAGGGCCAGTCGGTCGCGCCGCTGTATTTCGCCTTCGCCTCCGACGCCAACCGCCATCACCACGAGCTGCTCGACGACCGTGCCGCGCCGGTGGCCCTGGACATCGACCAGGTTCGGCAGCTCCAGGCGGGCGGCGCGGCGGTGGTCGACGGCAGGGCTCCCGACGTGTTCGCTTCCGGGCACCTGCAGGGCTCGCTCAACGTCGGGCTCGACGGCCGCTTCGCCGAGTACACCGGTGACGTGGTGCGAGCCGGCCGGCCGATCGTGCTGGTCACCGATACCGGACGGGAAACCGAGGCGCGGGTACGGCTGGCCCGAATCGGGTTCGACAACGTCGCCGGCTACCTGCCCGGCGTGGAGGCCGTGCTGGCGCAGTATCCCGAGTACGCCTGTGCCGCTGCCCGCCTGCCGGCCAGCGAGCTCGCCAGGTGGTTGGCCGAAGAACCCCGGCTACAGCTCGTCGACGTGCGCAACCCCGGGGAGCTGGCCGCCGGCGTGTTGCCCGGCGCCCGGCACGTCCCGCTGGCCGCCCTCATTGAGCGGACGGGAGAGTTCGATCCGGCGGCCCCGACCGTCGTGTACTGCGCGAGCGGCTACCGCTCGTCGATCGCCGCCTCAGCACTGCGGGCCAGCGGTATCGCGGTGGTGGCAGACCTGCTCGGCGGCTTCAACGCCTGGTCAGCCGCCGGCCTCCCACTTGGCGAAACTGTGGGTAGTGATTCCGGGACCGGACACGCTGGGACGGCCGCTCCGTAGCGCGCGACCACGCTGGCGCCTTCCGCTCTATCTGTCCTAGCCAACTCTTGACAGGTTACCTGACAGTGTTCAGAATTACTGACTATGTCAGTTTCACCGATGCGCGACAGGCGGGCTGAGCGGTTCGAAGCCACTCGGCGGGAAATCCTCGACGTCGCGTGGGAGTTGGTGAGAACCGATGGTCTCGGTGGGTTGTCCATGCGGGATCTCGGGGCGCGCGTTGGGTTGCGGGCCCAGTCGCTCTACGTCTACTTCCCGTCCAAGCACGCCATCTACGACGCGATGTTCGCCGACGCCAACCGGGAGTTGCTCGCCCGGCGCCGGACGCTGCCCACGGCTGCCGACCCGACCGCAGCGCTACGGGCGATGACCCGCCAGTTCGTCGAGTTCTGCACCGAGGACCCGGTGCGCTACCAGCTGCTGTTCCAGCGCACCATCCCCGGCTTCGAGCCATCCGAGCAGTCCTACGCGCTGGCCCGGGAAGTACTCAACTGGGGGCGTCGAGTACTGGCCGGGGTAGGCGTCAACGACCCCGCCGACGTCGACCTTTACACCGCGCTGGTTGCCGGCCTGGTCGCGCAGCAGAACTCCAACGAGCCGGGTGGGGACCGGTGGACCCGCCAACTCGACCGGGTCATCGACATGTATCTCGCCGAGATGGGTGCACCTCCTTCTCAACACTGAGTCCGTACCGATCCTGGAGCCCCCGATGACTGCCCCAGCCATGCACGATGTGCTGCACTACCAGATCGCTGACGACACGTTCCTGATCACCTGGGGGTTGGATGCCCCACCGGTCGGTCACTTCCCCATGCATTCGATGCTGATCCGGGGCCGCGAGCCGGTCATCGTCGACACCGGCGCGCCGATCTGCCGCCAGCAGTGGCTGGCCACGATGGCCGAGCTGGTCGACCCGGCTGACGTGCGGTGGATCTTCTTGTCCCACGACGACCGCGACCACGCCGGAAACCTCATGGCGGTACTCGACGCGTGCCCGAACGCCACGCTACTGACCACCTGGTTCAGCATCGGCCGGCTGGCCGAGGAGTGGAACATCCCGCTGCCCCGCTGCCGGTTCGTTAACGACGGCGACCAGATCGATGCCGGTGACCGGGTGCTCGTCGGAGTCCGCCCTCCGGTGTTCGACAACCCGACCACCCGCGGCCTGCTCGACACCTCGACCGGCGTGTTCTGGTCCGTCGACACCTTCGCCACCAACACGCCACAGCGGATGCTGGAGGCTGACGAACTCGCCGAGGCTGAGTTCCGCGACGGGCAGTTCCTCGGCGCGCGGCTGGTCGCGGCCTGGCACCGCTACATTGACCAGCGGAAGTGGGACAACTGCGTGGACGCGGCTCGCCGGCTGGGCGCCACCACGATCGCCGGCTGCCATACCCCGGTGCTGCGCGGTCAGCGTGTAGATCAGGCCTTCGACTTACTGCGGCAGTTACCCGCGCTGGACCCGTGGCGAGAGTTCGACCAGACGGATCTGGATGGCTGGCTTGCCGGCGCCGGGGCACTGTCCGAGCCGGCCCCAGCTCATTAGTCAGTCCTCGACATGGAGACATATCGGGTCAAGCGGCCCGCTTTGACCCCGATATGTCTCCATGTCGGGAGGAGGGCGGCGGCGGGGCCGGAGAGGCTAGGCGCCGCCGGCGGTGAGCAGCATGTCGGTGGCGAAACCGGCCACCAATCCAGTCCACACGCCCCAGTAGAGCAGCGAGCGGTGGCCTCCCCGCAGGGCAATAGCCACCAGCTGGATGATCACGTACAGGATCGAGCCGGCGGCCAGGGTCAGGAATACCAGGCTGACCGGGTCACTGCTGAACTGGCGGCCCACCAACGTTCCCACCATCGTCGGACCACCACCGATGGCACCGAGCAGCAACAGGAAGCCCCATCCTGGGGTTTCCTTGTCGCTGGCCAGCGGGGCCACGATGCCGAATCCTTCAGTCGCGTTGTGCAGGGCGAAGCCGATCACCAGCAGGGTCGCCAGCGCCAGCTTGCCCTGGGCTGCGCTGCCGCCGATGGCGAGGCCCTCACCGAAGTTGTGCAACCCGATACCCACCGCGATGAGCAGGGCGAGCCGTCGCGGCGCCGTCAAGCGGCTGGCGTCCCGGATCGCGAGCTCGCCGGCAGCCATCGCACCTGGACCCAGCAGCGGAATCGAGCCTTCGCCGGCGACGAGCCACCGCTCGTACCCGGCCAGCGTCAGCAGCCCCACTCCCAACCCAGCGAACAGCAGCGCACCGAAGCCGATCACCGGCACCGCAGTGCTGGCACCCTCGTGCAGCTTGTCCAGCGTGGAGTCGATCATTTCCCAGGCTTGGGTCAGCACGTCCCACATGATGAACAGCAAGATGCCGATCGAGGTGGCGTTCAGGAACACGCGCATGCCAGGCGTGGTGCGGCTATGGCGCGGGGTGCGCAACCGGCCCAGTGGTAGCCCAAGCAGAATCGTCACCCCAGCGATGAAACCCAAAGCTAGCGTCTGGACGTTGTCCATGGGCGATCAACCGCCACTTCTGTCGGTCAGCATTTATCCCCCTACCCCTCGCGACCTGCCAGCTTTGCCCGCATGAATAAGATCTGTCAAGAAGGCCGACGTGGGATTGCGGAAAAGCGACGAAACCGTGATGCCCGCGACTCATCAGATTGTGATTACACGAGTACCCTATGTGATCAACACTGTAGTCAAATACTCTAACATTGTTGTCATTTAGGCCGGCCTTACGTCGGATTAGTTAGGGCGCACTCACCGATCCGCCGCGGGAAGTGATATGACAGCGTGTAATCTCCCGATCACGCCGGCGCCAGCGTGCGCCACCGCAGCCGGAGAAGGCAACCATGATCTCCATCGTTGTCAAGCGGACCATCCGCCCCGACCGAAGCGACGAGTGGCTCGCGCTCACGGACGATTTCACCCAGGCCACCCGGAACGAGGAGGGCAACCTGTTCTTCGAGTGGTCCCACAGCGTCGACATCCACATCAGTTCGTGCTGGTGGAGGCATTCAGATCCAGCGAGGCGGCGCAGGTGCACGTCAACTCCGAGCACTTCCGCACCGCGATGGCGTGGATGCCTGACGTGGTCGCAGGGAATCCGGAGATCATCCACGTCGAGATGCCGCGGGATGGCTCGAGCCGGATAAGTGGGTGTCCCCGCGCGGTCAACAGGAGTGAGCGGTTCTTGGCGGGAATCAGTCGCCGAGCCGCCGATGAAATTTCCCGGGGTGGTCGGCTGCGAAAACATCGGGAAATCATAGGCGATGGCATTGTTGTGCCGCTCAACCGATGTCGCGGCAATGCAGTCGGTCCGGGTCAAAACCTGGCAGCCGTGCTCGTATCCGGTCCGCATCGTCGACTCGGCGCAGCAATTGGTGCGGAAGCCACTGATTGCCCCAACGCCTTTACTACGGAGAATGAAGTCAAGGTTGTGCTGGCGAAGGTGTCGAGTCCGCGCTTGCCCTCGATCACGATGTCGCCCTCCTGGGGCGCCCGCTGACCGGTGCCAATCAGCATCGTCTTCGAGCCCCATTCCTGGCGGCCAGATCAGCCGTGTCGGGGGACGGCGCGGGGCACGAGCGCTGCGGTCACCTGGAGCGTGCCCCACCGGAGTGTCCACTTTCGCCCGCCAGTCGGTCGAGTTTGGCGGGCACCTGGTGCGCCCTGGGATAGAACAGCTCTCGAGCGCACCGGTTGGGCCTGTGATGAGTTGGATAGCTTCGGACGGGATGGGCTCAGCGGCGCGATCGATCGGGACGGGGATCGACGTACAGCCAGCTGGGCTGCCCCGCTTGCCGCAGCCCATTCCGGACCCGGTGGAATGATCAGGCGGCAAGGCCATTGCGCGGAAATAAGTTCGGCAAGCAACGGAGTTCGAGCCACTTCACCGGTGAGCACGATGGCGTCTATGTTCATACTATTTTCGCGGGCTTGCCGCATGACATGGGAAATGGTGGACAGCCCGGCGTGAACCGATTCGCGCGCCAGCACTTCGAATTCTGCACGGACGATCCGTACAGGAATGCGTTGGGCGGGCAGACGAACCTCAACGAGCGTGGATGTGTGCTGGAGCAGGGCTTGCCGCGCTCGCCGGCAACCGGCTACGACGTCCCGCACAACGGCCCTGTAGGCGGGATCGTCTGCGGCGGGGAGATAACCGCGCACCTGCTTGAAGACGTGCCTGGCCAGTGCCCGGTCCAGTGCGGCGGAGCTGAGATCATCTGTTCGCGAGGTCGCTGCCAGCCGGCCTGCGTGGTTCTCGGCACCGGTCACCAACGCCACTTCTGTGCCGTGGGCGCCGATGTCGGCCACGATCACCGTCTCGGAGTAACTCATCGCCTTCGCAGCCACCGCAGCCGTAACAGCCGCGACTGGGACACTCACCAGCGAGGTCGGCACACCCTCCGCTTCTGTGCAAGTCAGCGCCGAATGCAGGACCGACATCTCATACGGTCCCCAGCCGCTGGGGTGGGCGATGACGAGTTGCGCGACATCGAAACGGCCTGCGCATCGCCGCAGGA
>DASQVU010000478.1:0-5446 GCA_035640615.1 Pseudonocardiaceae bacterium | reverse complement strand
GCCCCGGAACGGGGTGCGCGCTCCGATCGAACTGTGACACCGCGTGACCACCACCGCTGGCATCTCGGCGAGTCCCTGGTTGTGAGGCCCCCCAGCGCTCCGCTGCTACCGGCGACTGGCCGCCCATGCTCCCCGTGTCCGGAGCGGTACCGGTCATCCGCGCCTGAGCCGGATCCGGATCACGGCCAGGGGATCCCGGATCTCCGGCAGACGGGCGACGACTACTCCGGCCAGCGCCGCGCCGCCAATCACCGCGCCCCCGACCAGCAGGGTGACCAGTGAGCCGGTGCGGGACGGGCCCACTACGTCATGCACGGGCTGGATCACAAGCTCCCCGGTGATGCCGGCTACCGCGGAAGCAACAGCGATGCGCAGCAGCGGGACAAATGTGTTTCGGGTTTGCATCGGCCCCAGCCGGCGGCGCAGCAGCAGGTCACCGATCACCCAACCGGCGACGTAGGTGAGGCTGGTGACGATCATGATGCCAGCCAACACGTGCTCCGGTGCCAGGACCGCGGGGAGGATGAGCAGCATCGGCACGCGGACGGCGACCATGCCGATCTGGACGAGGGTCGGCGTCCGTGCGTCCCGCATGGCATAAAAGACACGCAGCTGCAGCAGGGTCACCGCCATCGGCAACAAGCCGAAGGCGCCAAGTGCGAGCGCCTGCCCGATGCCCGCCGCGGCGTCGACCGACGTCTTGCCGTGGGCGAAGCCCACGACGGCGAGGGACGGGCCGAGCACGATCAACGCAGCGGTCACCGGCAGCAAGCCCAGCGCGGACAGCCGGGTGCCGAGCGAGAGGTCCTGAACGACCCCGTCCCGGTCCGGCCGCAGCGCGGCACGGCTCATCCGCGGCAGCAACGCCGTCAGCAGGGCGACGCCGATGATCCCGTAGGGCATGTGGAAGAGCAGGCTGGCGATGCCGTAGGCGTAGGAGCCCAAGGCACCCTGGCGGCCGGCCCGGTTGGCCACGTTGGTCGCCACCATGACGCCGGCCTGCATCGCCGCCGCGTCGGCGGTGACCCACAGGCCGAGCGTCCCGACCTCGCGCAAACCCACTCCACGCAGACCCCAGCGCAGCCGCAGCGGCACCCCCGCCCGGCGCAGCAGCGGCAGCAGGACCAGGGACTGGACGATGATGCCGAGCGTGGTGCCGGCGCCGAGAAGCCAGACCTCGGTCGGGGTGATGGTGTCCGGCGTCAACGGTCCACGGTGGCTGAGCGCCACGAACAGGCCGCCGGTCGCGATGACGACGACGTTGTTCAGCACCGGCGCCCACGCCGGGGGTCCGTAGACGTCACGGGAGTTGAGGATCGCCGTCGCCAGGCCGCCGATGCCGTAGAAGACGATCTCGACCAGCAACAGCCGGGCCAGCCAGTTGGCCAGCGCCACCTGCCCTGGGTCGCCCCGGATGCCGTAGAGGGCGGTGAGCAGCGGCGCACCGGCGACGGCCAGCACGGTGACCCCCGTCAGCCCGACGATGCCCAGCGTGCACAGCCGCTGGGCGTAGGTCACACCCCGATCGGGGTCCTTCACCTGCGAGCGCACGAGCAACGGGATGAAGACGGAGCTGAGGACCCCGTTGAGCAGCAGTTCGTAGACGATGTTGGGCAACGTGTTCGAGGTGTTGTAGGCGTCGGCGACCAGACCTACCCCGAGCGCTGCGGTGAGGACGACAGTCCGCAGCAGGCCGGTGATGCGAGAGATCAGCGTGGCGACGGCCATCACGCCAGCGGCCCGCAGGATCCTGCCACGGGCCCCGGGGCGGTCCGGGCGGCCCCCAACCTCCGCGTCGTCCTCCGGGACGGGGTGCGGCGCCGCCGGCAGCACGGGGATGAGTCGGGTGTCGTCCGGGCCGGGCACGAACCGCCGCGGTGGCGGGGACATCGGTGGCAGCGGCCGAGCGGCCGGGGAGACAGGGGATAGCGGCCGGTCCCGCCCCTCGTGGCCCGGGACGGCGCGGGTCTCCGCCTCCCCTGCTCGGGCGACCGGGTAGGGCGGGGGCGGTACGGCCGACGGCATGGGCCACAGCCGTCGATGCGCGGCCCACCGGCTGCGGTCGACACCATGCACCAGACCGCGCCGTGCTGCACCGCCACCCGCGGCACCGTCCACTGCCCATCCGCCGTGCGGGCCGTCATCACGGAAGTGCCGCGGCGGGAGCTCCTCGTCCATCCGGCGGCCGGGCCTGTTGTCGGGGCTCATACCGGGCTCCGGGTCAACGGCACGGACGTGGCGCCTGGCAGGTCATTGCACATGGCCAGCTCACGGTGAGTCGGTTCGCGATGGTCACCGACATGGGGACGGGGCTTGGGTGCCGGACCGACTGGTGACGATCAGGACCGGTCTCGTCGATGCTCCCCGGGGTAGAACAGCGGGTGAGGAGACGGCGGAAGGGACGGTGCGCGGCGGCCCGGCTCCGGCCGGCGCAGCGGAAAGCTGCACAGCGGTAGCGCCGCGACCGAGGCGACGGCGGCAGCTCCATCCTTCGGACGCCGCTGCGGTCATGGCCGTTGGCCGCAGGGCGGTCCGGCCACAACGACAGGCGTGTGCGTCGGCAGGTCCAACACTGAGGGTCCGCTGGCCGGCACCTCGACATCCTGGCATCGCAGAAGAGTTCACGCTGGCCACTTCTGTCGGTCGCGGGGATTGGTCCTGCCCAGCGCTCGGCGCCGGCTCATGGGGCCGGGGTGAGGGCGCTCGGTGGCCCGCAGGCCGCACATGAACAACCCGGTGCAGTGTCGAGCCAGGAGCACCATGGGGCAACCGGGATGAGCGGACAAGCCCGGGACCTGCGTCCGATGTGCGCCGGAGGTTCCGTTCGGATCTGGCCCGATGCTAGCGTCTGGCCGCTGTGGACACCGAGCGCCGCCTGACTGCCGATGGTCCGCTGACAGAGGAGCACCTGAAAGGTTACCGAGCGGCGGTCGACGAGCTGGTGCAGCAGATCGCTGGCGGACCTGCTGACCCCAGTCGAGCAGCGAGTGCCGTGGCGGAGCTGGCGGCTGACCGACCCGAGGTGCGCGCCGTCCTGGACCGCCTTCCCGGAGGTGGGCAGGGCACATTGGCCCGACTCGAGCAAGAGGTACTCACCTTCCGGCCCAGCGCCCGGTCCAACGCCCTCACACCCGCGACACTGGCCAAGATCTTGCTGCTGCACCAGGTCGACGTCATGTGGTGGTCGTCGGTCGCACCCTTCCCGGACGACTCCGCCGTCGCTCGCTCACCCCAGCTGACCTCACTGCTGCCCCTGCACCGCAAGCGGCTGCTCGCCTTCCACTTCAGGGTCGGCGCGACCAGGTTGCCGAACCGCGCGCGCCGCTATGCGCTGCGACGCTGGGCGCCAGGACGTGAGCCCCAGTCCTCGGGGTTGAGCTATCCGGTGGCCCGTCCGGCCATCATCGGGCTGCTCAACGAGGTGGCCGCTCGGTTCGCCGAGAGCGCTCCAGGCTGGAAGCGAGGCCTGTGGGTCAACTGCATCGTCCGCAGCGTTGCCGTCCAGCAACGACTGCGGCAGCTGGGGTACTCGGCGTTCCTCCCCAGCGCACACTGCGCGGGCTACGCCGCCGACATCGAGATGGCGTGGCTGCACCGCCACGACATGGCGCTGCCGCTGCAGGAGGTGCTGACGGCATACCGCAACGCCGGAGTGCTCAACGTGATCGATGAGGGCCAGGCGTGGCACATCTGCCTGAACCCGGCCGTGCTGAGCACGTACGAGGACATGGCCCGGCCGCTGACCGCCGCAGCAATGGAGGTGGACGGCTGATGTGCGGCATCGCCCTGATCCTGGGGCCGGGCGCCGCAGCGGAGCAGGCATCGTTCGGCCGGATGCTTGCCGCGGTGTCCCCTCGAGGAGAGGTCGAGGAGGTCCTCTGTGAGGACGACGCCCTGCTCGGGACCGCGCGGCTGCGGATCGTCGACCGCGACCGCGCAGTCCAGCCCTGGATCTCCCACGACAGACGGTGGACGCTCAACTTCAACGGCGAGGTCTTCAACCACGCCGAACTGCGCGCGCAACTGCACGACGACGGACGTCCCACCCGGTCGGAGAGCGACACAGAGGTGGTGCTGGAGGCCGTCCTGGCCTGGGGCGAGGACGCATTGCTGCGGATGCGCGGCGAATACGCCTTCGCCGTTGTTGAACGCGGCACCCAGCGGACCTTCCTGGCCCGCGACCCCGCCGGCGTAAAGCCCCTCTACTGGGCGCGCGCGGGAGGCCGCCTCCACGTCGCCTCGGAGATCAAGGCGCTGGTTCCGCTTGGCGTCACCGTTCACGAGGTCCCCCCCGGGCACTGCGGCTGGGCGGCGCCCGACCGCGCCCCGGACCTGCATCCCTACCTGGACCTCTACCGGCTAGGTGAGAGCCAGTCGATCCTGACCGATGCCGACGAGGCGGCCGACGCACTCCGCGCGACCTTCCGGGAGGCGGTCGGGATCCGGGTGGACACCGACCTGCGGGTCGGGGTCGTGCTCTCCGGCGGCCTCGACAGCTCGCTGACCCTCATCACGGTCCGCGAGTTGCACCCCGACTGCGTCGCCTTCACCGTGGGGGCCGAGGGCAGCGAGGACCTGGCCTACGCCCGGCGGCTCACCGCCGACCTCGGCGTGGAGCACATCGTCGTCCCCGTACGGCCGCGAGAACTCGGCTACCGCCAGGTGCGCGAAGCGATCCGGGTCTCCGAGCTCACTGAGTACGGGGACATCATCAATGCCGTCGTCTCCCGGGAGCTGTTCGCCGCCGTGCACCGGGCCGGGGTCAAGGTGGTGCTCACCGGCGACGGTTCCGATGAGCTGTTCGGTGGATACGAGATGTACCGCCGCATCGCCGTGGACGACGTCCGACGGCTCTTCCTGCACAAGATCCGCTACCTCAGCCACACGGAGCTGCAGCGGGTCGACCGGACGTCGATGGGCCACGGGGTGGAGGCCCGAGTGCCGTTCCTCGACCTGGCCATGCTCGACCTCGCCATGCGGATCCCGCATGAGCTGAAGCAGCGGGACGGCTACGAGAAGTGGATCCTGCGGCATGCGTTCGCCGACGTCCTGCCGGACTACGTGGCCGCCCGGCACAAGAACCCGATGTCGCACTCGAGCGGTCTGCACGAACGGATCCGGCTGTTCCGGCCGCTCTTCCCGCGGATCTACCGCAGCTTCGGCTACTCGTGCTTCGCGCCGCTGCAACGCGACTTCTCCGAAGTGCTCAAGGACCACGGCTACGACCTCGACGCCGCTGTGGCAGCGGCCCGGCCCGCGCGGGACCTGACCCCCGCCGAACACGCCCGCGACCTCGCCGGTGCGGTTCGCTGGAACCTCACCCACTGGCTGCGCCGGAGCGTGGCCCCGGCCCCGGCTAGTGCTGCGTTCCTCGAAGCAGGAAGGTAGAGCGCCCCGCGGTCAGCACGGCGGTGAAGGCATCGGCGTTGGCGGCCTCGACCTCCCC
>DASQVU010000477.1:0-14960 GCA_035640615.1 Pseudonocardiaceae bacterium | reverse complement strand
GAGCACCGCCGCTTCGGAGACGGTCAGATTCTGCACGTCCTTGCGGAAGTAGGCCTGGCTGGCGGCCTCAATGCCGTAGGCGCCGCGACCAAAGTAGATGGTGTTGAGGTAGTCCTCCAGGATCCGATCTTTGGACTCCTGCTTGGTTATCTTCGCGGCGAGGATCATCTCGCGGAACTTGCGGAAGATGCTGTACTCGTCGTGCCCGGTGGCCACCTTGATGTACTGCTGGGTGATCGTGGAACCACCGCCGCTGCCCCCCGTGAGCTGTCGCCACGCCGCCCGGGCGATGCCGATGACGTCGAAGCCGGGGTTGGACCGGAAGCTGCGGTCCTCGGCGGCCAGCACAGCGTTCTGCACCCGCATGGGCACCTGCGACAGGCTGACCGGGATCCGGTTGCCGTCCTCCGGGACATAGCGGCCGACCTCGGTGGTCCCGTCGCTGGCCAGGATCGTCGTGACCTGCTTGCGATCCGCCGCCAGCGCCGTCGGTGACGGTACGGACAGGAACAGCCAACCAGCGAAGAAGGCCAGCACTGGCAGCAGGATGCACACCAGCCCACCGCCGGCAGCGATCGTCGTCCAACGGCGCCAGGCGGGCAGCAATTTCCAGCCGCCGCCACCTTTACCGGCTAAGCCCCTGCCGGTTAAACCCTTGCCAGTTGAGCCCTTGCCGGTTGAGCCGCCGGGAAAGGCGCCGTATTGCTGTTCCGGCCCGGGCCATCGGGGACCGATCGACGGTGCTGCCGACGGCGTGGGATGCGTGAGCAGCTCGGGCTCTCCGTCCAGCGAAATCAGCGGTGAGCTGGTCCGCGGCTGGTCCGCTCGGGCTTGACCGAAACGCTCAGGTGGCCAGTTACCGGGTGGAGGCCATGGAGTCCTTGGATTCCTCGCCCGCTCACCCGAGGATGAGCGTCGAGGCCCGTCATGTCGCTGGTCGCTCACGGGTTGTCCTCCCAGACCGGTACTCGGCTCGCGAGGCTTGCTGCCGGGGGCACGCTAGCCAGGGCGGTACTCGAGCCTGGCGGCAGGGTTACTCCAACCCGTTACCGGCCACAGTCCTCCGGCGGGAGCGCCTACTGCCCACACCGCTGGTTCCCAGGACGTACGACTGCACGAGATGGTTCCAACTGCACGTCCGGCACACCTCGACGACGAACACGCTGAACTCCTCGTACAGCGTTGCCATGCGGTTCAACTCGTCGGCGGTCCGGGCCGACCCAGCGGCATGCTTGAGCTCATCACCATAGACCCACGACACCAGCGTCAATGATTCCTTGCGGCACACCGGACAGGTCACCGAGCTGGGCTCGCCGTGGAATTTCGCCGCGCGCAGCAGGTACGGGGTCGCGTCGCAGACCTCCGCGAGGCCGATCCGGCCGGCGTAGACCTCAGCGAGCAGCGCACGCCGCTGCAACGCATAGTCCACGACCTGTCGTTGGGTCCGCATGTTCCACAGCCTACGCACTCGGTGGGTGATCACCGCTCTGGCGTTCGGGCGGTACCGCCGCTGATGATCAGTTCGATGATGTATCGACACGATATAGTGTCGCTATACATCGAGTAGCCATTCGGAGGTGGCGCGTGCTGGAGCTCGCGGTGCTCGGGGTGCTCCATGACGCCCCGATGCACGGCTATGAGCTGCGTAAACGGCTCACCGGGCTGCTCGGGACGTTCCGTGCCTGCTCGTTTGGGTCGCTGTACCCCACGCTACGCCGGTTGCAACGTTCGGGTTTCATCGTCGAGGAGGACGAGGCGGCAGCAGCCCAGCTAGCCGCTGGCCGGGCTGCGAGTTGGTCGCGCCGGGGCCGGCGGGTGTACCGGCTCACCGCCGATGGCAAGGAACGCTTCGCCACCCTGCTGTCCGACGCCGGCCCGCAAACCTGGGACGACCACGGGTTCGGAGTGCATCTGGCGTTCTTCTCCCGGACCCCCGCCGAGGTGCGGATGCGCATCCTGGAGGGCCGGCGGCGCCGGGTCGAGGAACGCCGCGAGGGCTTGCGTGCCGCGCTGGCCCGCACCGGCGACCAGATCGACCGCTACACCCTGGAACTGCACCGGATGGGCCTGGAGACCAGCGAGCGCGAGGTGCGCTGGCTCAATGAACTGATCGCCCATGAGCAGGCAAACCCAGCACCGTCACACGACGACAGCGGCAACATCTGAAAGGTTTCGGACCATGACTGAAGGCCGCGACGACGGCTCCGCAATCCAGGTCGCCATTGTGGGCGTCGGCAACTGCGCTGCCTCCCTGGTACAGGGCGTGCAGTACTACCGCGATGCCGACCCCGCAACCCGAGTGCCCGGCCTGATGCACGTGCGCTTTGGCGCCTACCACGTCGGCGACATCCAGTTCGTCGCCGCGTTCGATGTGGATGCCAAGAAGGTCGGGCGGGATTTGTCCGAGGCCATCGTGGCCAGCGCGAACAACACCATCTCGATTTGCGACGTGCCGCCGTTAGGGGTCACGGTGGTGCGCGGGCACACGATGGACGGGTTGGGCCAGTACTACCGCGACATCATCACTGAGTCGGACGAGCCACCGGTCGATGTTGTCGAGGTGCTGCGCGACTCCGGGGCTGATGTGCTGGTCTCCTACCTGCCGGTGGGCTCCGAGCAGGCCGACCGGTTCTACGCGCAGTGCGCGCTCGATGCTGGCGTTGCGTTCGTCAACGCACTTCCGGTGTTCATCGCGTCTGACCCGGTGTGGGCGGAGAAGTTCACTGTGGCCGGCGTGCCGATCATCGGTGACGACATCAAGTCGCAGGTCGGGGCGACGATCACGCATCGGGTGCTGGCCAAGCTGTTCGAGGACCGTGGGGTGGAGCTGGTGCGGACTTACCAGCTCAACTTCGGTGGCAACATGGATTTCATGAACATGCTCGAGCGTAAACGGCTGGAGTCAAAGAAGATCTCTAAGACCCAGTCGGTGACCTCGCAGGTGCCGCACGAGATGGAGAAGGCGGCGGTGCACATCGGGCCGTCGGACCACGTGCCGTGGCTGGATGACCGCAAGTGGGCTTACGTACGGCTGGAGGGCCGGGCGTTCGGGGACGTGCCGCTGAACATGGAGTACAAGCTCGAGGTGTGGGACTCGCCCAACTCCGCCGGTGTGATCATCGATGCGATCCGGGCTGCGAAGATCGCGGCAGATCGGGGTATCGGCGGGCCGATCGTGTCTGCGTCGTCGTATTTCATGAAGTCGCCGCCCGAGCAGTACTCCGACGCCGAAGCACTAGCCGCTGTCGAAGCCTTCATCCGCGGCGAGCGCGACCGCTAGCTGCCCGGTGTGCCGTGCTTCCGTGCCCGGTCTGTCGGGACGCAACGTTGCGTAGGTGATGGCCGCCATGCTGCCCTGGTCCACTGAGCTCGCCGGCCGAATCGACGAACACCTGATCGACAGCGAGCTGCTCCGGGGCAATGTGTTGGGTGACTCGGCGCACCGCCCGCTGTGGGTCTATGCCCCGCCCGGCTACGAGAGCTCCACGCAGCGCTACCCCAGTGTGTACGTGATCCAGGGTTACACCGGCCAGCTGGCCATGTGGAATAACCGCAGCGCGTTCCGGCCGACCTTTCCGCAAGCCGCCGACGCAGTGTTCGCCGCCGGCGACGTCCCACCTGCGATCCTGGTGTTCGTCGATGCCTGGACCGCCTACGGCGGCAGCCAGTTCGTCGACTCTCCGGGCACCGGTCGTTACCACAGCTACCTGTGCGAGGAGGTCGTGCCATTCGTCGACGCCCGGTACCGGACGCTGGCCGATCGGGCGCACCGGGCGATCAGCGGCAAGTCCTCCGGCGGGTTCGGCGCGATGATCACCCCGATGCTACGGCCGGATGTGTTCGGGGCGCTGGCCAGTCACGCTGGTGATGCGCTCTACGAGCTGTGTTACCTCGCCGAGTTCGGTAAGTCGGTGCGCCACCTGCGCGACTACGACGGTGACATCCAGGCCTGGTGGGCCGATTTCCAGTCTCGGACCGCGTTCACCAAGCCTGCCGATGAGCACCTGTTGATGATCTTGGGTGTGTCGGCCTGTTTCTCGGCACACGAGGACGGCACCCCAGAGCTGCCGTTCGACCCGCGCACAGGGGTGCTGCGCCCTTCGGTGTGGCAGCGCTGGCTGGACTGGGACCCGGTGCGGATGGCGCCACGGTATGCCGAGGCGCTGCGCTCATTGCGGGCGGTGTGGCTGGACGCGGGAACCCGGGACGAGTGGTTCCTGGATCTGGGTGCGCAGGCGTTCTACGAGGCGCTGCGCGCCGCCAGGGTGCCAGCGGAGCGGGTGCACTTCGAGCTGTTCGACGCCGGCCACGGCCGGATCGATTACCGCTACCCGCTGGCGCTGGCCTGGCTGTGCAACCGCATCACCGACCCACCCACCTGACCCGTTACCTAGAGGGCCGACCTGGGAGCACGACACGCGGGACACCAGGGCGCGACACGCCCGACACCACGGCACGACACACCGGGCAGGAGGGCACGACACGCCGGGGAAGCGGGGACTAGATGACCAGGTTGACGAGGCGGCCGGGGACGACGATGACCTTGCGGGGCTCCTGCTCGTTGATCAACGTCGCGGTGCGGGCTTGCGCCAGTGCCGCGGCGCGCACCTCCTCCGGACTGGCTGAACTGGGCACCGTCATCCGGGTGCGGACCTTGCCGTTGATCTGGATCGGGTACTCCAGGGTGTCCTCGAGCAGGTAACGCTCGTCTGCCTGTGGCATCGGCCCGTGCGCCAGCGAGCGGTCATGACCGAGGCGCGACCACAGTTCCTCGGCCAGGTGCGGCGCCACCGGCGCGAGCAGCAACACCAGCGGCTCGGCCACTTGCCGCGGAGTTCCTCGAGAAGAGCCGTACGTCTTGGTGACGTGGTTGTTGAGCTCGATGAGCTTGGCGATCGCGGTGTTGAGGCGTAGGCCAGCGTAATCATCGCGAACGCCCTCGATAGTCCGGTGCAGCGCCCGCAGCGTGTCCAGGTCGGGCTGAGCAGCCGGGTCCAGCTCGGTGTCCACGACCCGCAACTCGCCGGTGTTCTCGTCGACCAGGTTGCGCCACAGTCGCTGCAAGAAGCGGTACGCCCCGACGACGTCTTTGGTCGCCCATGGCCGGGACACGTCCAGCGGCCCCATGGACATCTCGTACACCCGCAGCGTGTCGGCGCCGTAGCGCTCGCTCATCTCGTCGGGGGACACCGAGTTGCGCAGGCTCTTGCCCATCTTCCCGTACTCGCGGCGAACCTCTTGGCCTCGCCAGCTGTAGCGGCCGTCGGGCTCCTCGACGACCTCCTCGGCGGGGACGTAGACGCCGCGGGCATCGGTGTAGGCGTAGGCCTGGATGTAGCCCTGGTTGTACAGCCGCCGGTAGGGCTCCTCGGACGAGACGTACCCCAGGTCATAGAGCACCTTGTGCCAGAACCGGGAGTACAGCAGGTGCAGCACCGCATGCTCCACGCCGCCGACGTACAGGTCCAGCCCGCCTGGGTCGTCGGGACCGTGCAGCTCCGGTCGCGGGCCCATCCAGTACCGCTCGTTGATCGGATCGCAGAACGCCTCGGAGTTGTACGGGTCGATGTAGCGCAGCTGGTACCAGCACGATCCCGCCCATTGCGGCATCACGTTGGTGTCCCGGCGGTAGGTCTTCAAGCCGTCGCCCAGGTCCAGCTGGACCTGCACCCAGTCGGTGGCCTTGGCCAGCGGCGGGGACGGCTCGGAGTCGGCGTCCTCCGGATCGAAGGTGGTGGGTGAGTAATCGGCGACGTCGGGCAGCTCGACGGGCAGCATCGACTCGGGTAGCGGGTGCGCCCGGCCGTCCTCGTCGTAGACAATCGGGAATGGCTCCCCCCAGTAGCGCTGCCGAGCGAACAGCCAATCGCGCAGCTTGTACTGCACGGTGCCCTCGCCGGCGCCGTGAGACTCCAGCCAGTCAATGATCGCTTTCTTGGCCTCCTCGACGCCCAGCCCGTCCAGGAACGTAGAGTTGATCGCTGGGCCCTCGCCTGAGTAGGCCTGGCCGTCGAAGCCCTCCGGTGGGGCCACGGTGCGCACGATGGGCAACCCGAACGCTTCGGCGAAGTCCCAGTCCCGCTGGTCCTCACCGGGCACCGCCATGATCGCCCCGGTGCCGTACCCCATCAGCACGTAGTCGGCGATGAAGATGGGAATCTGCTGGCCGGTGGCGGGGTTGGTGGCGTACGCGCCGGTGAACACGCCGGTCTTGTCCCGGCTTTCCTGCCGTTCCAGCTCGGAGCGCTGCGCGGCGACGCGGCGGTACCGCGCGATCGCCTCGGTCGGGGTAGCAGCGCCGCCGGTCCAGCGGCTGTCGGTAGCTGGCGGCCATTCCGCCGCCGCGATCTCGTTCACCAGCGGGTGCTCGGGCGCCAGTACCAGGTAGGTTGCCCCGAACACGGTGTCCGGGCGGGTGGTGAACACCTCGACGCCGGTGCGTAAAGAGCCACCCACGGGGAACCGGATCCGGGCGCCGTGCGAGCGGCCGATCCAGTTGCGCTGCATTGTCTTGACCTTCTCCGGCCAGTCCAGCCGGTCCAGGTCGTCCAGCAGCCGGTCCGCGTAGGCGGTGATCCGCATCATCCATTGCCGCAGGTTGCGCCGGAACACCGGGAAGTTGCCGCGGTCGCTGCGCCCCTCGGCGGTGACCTCCTCGTTGGCCAGCACCGTGCCTAACCCCGGACACCAGTTCACCGGCGCCTCAGACAGGTACACCAGCCGCTGCGAGTCAATGAGCTCCCGCTGCTCGTCAGCGGACAGCTGCGCCCACGGTCGGCCATCCGGGGTCGGCCGGACGCCCTGGGCGTACTCCGCCTCCAGCTCGGAGATCGGGCGAGCCCGGCGGGCCCGGCCGTCATACCACGCGTGGTAGATCTGCAGGAAGATCCATTGCGTCCAGCGGTAGTACCCGACGTCAGTGGTGGCGACCCGGCGGCGCTCGTCGTGGCCCAAACCCAGCCGGCGGATCTGCGACAGGTAACGGTCGATGTTCGCCTCGGTCGTGCTGCGCGGGTGCGTGCCGGTCTGGGCCGCATACAGCTCGGCGGGCAGCCCGAAGGCGTCGAAGCCCATGGTGTGCAGCACGTTGCGCCCGGTCATCCGCTGGTAGCGGGCGAACACGTCGGTGCCGATGTAGCCCAGCGGATGCCCCACATGCAGCCCGGTACCGGAGGGGTAAGGGAACATATCCTGCACAAACAGCTTGTCCTCCGGCACCGCGGCACCATCCGCGGGCGCCAGCGAGCCGACCGGGTTGGGTGCGTGAAACGTGCCCTGCTGGCTCCAACGACGCTGCCAGCGGCCCTCGATCTCCCCCGCCAACGTCGCGGTGTAGCGGTACGGCGGGACGTCGCCCTCTTCAGTGCTGGTCATGTCGTCCTTCCGGGCCCGGCCGTAGTCAGGGATAACCCCGCCAAAATAATGAAGCCCCCAGGGCCACCTGCTGGCCATGAGGGGTCGCCGCGCTGACGTGCTCGCCGGTCAGCGCGGCCTGGGAAGGAGCAGGCGGGCCGTGCTCACGGCATCCACCATAGCGGGTCGATCAACCACTCCTGCGGGGACACAACCTACCCCGACATGGAGACATATCGGGGTTAGCAGTGGTCGGCGCTATCGTGGCGTGCGTGCAGGCGTCCACACTGCTCGGGCTGATTCTGGTGATTGCCGGCGTTGCGCTGCTCACCGTCGGCCTGCTCGGCTGGCGGCAATTGTTACCGCGCAACCGCTTCGCCGGCATCCGCACTCCGGCAACACTGCGCTCGGATACTGCATTCGTCGTGGCCAACCGGGTGGCCGCCCCTCCGGTGCTCGCGGCGGGTGCGCTGGGCACGGTAGGTGGCGGGCTGGCCCTCGGGGCAGCTGGACCGGTGCTCGCGATGATCGTTTCAGTGACCGGCGCTGGGGTGATAGGCCTGCTGCTGGCCGGTGGATTGCTGGGCCACCGGGCCGCGGCCGCGATGCCACCGCCCGCAGGTGGCTGCGCTGCCTGCAGCTGCCACGGTGGGAGCTGCACCGCCCGCGGCTAGCCCGCCGGCTCGTCGAACTCGTCGAGAACGAAGCGCAGGTAGCGCTCGGCGGAGCGGCGCACGGCGGCCGCACCGTCGGTGTGCACGATTCGTTGCCACCAGGCCCCGTAGACGCGCTGGAACGGGTAGGGCGCGAGCAGTGCGAGCGCGCGGCGGATCGTGCTGGGCCGCTCGGGGATCAGGTTGGGATAGCTGTACATGAAACTCACCCACCGCCGGTCGGGCACGACCTGAAGGATGTCCCCGGAGAACAGCGCGCCTGCGCCGGCTTCACCGTCGCGCCAGTGCAGCACCTGACCGCCGGCAAAGTGAACTCCGGCGTTGATCAGCGTCAGGCCCTCGCCGATCTCCAAGGTCTCGCCCTGCCAGAAGACGACGGCGTCGTCGTTGCGCGCGACCCAAGCCCGGTCGGCCGCGTGGAGGTAGATCGACGCGTTGAATGCGTGCGCCCACTCGATGATGCTGCCGTAATAGTGCGGATGGCTGATCGCGATCGCGCGGATCCCGCCGAGGTCGTCGACTTGCCGGATCAGCTCGTCGTCCAAGTAAGTGATCATGTCCCAGAGCACGTTGCCGGTCGGGGTGCGGATCAGTAACGCGCGCTGACCGATTGCGAATGCCGGCTCGGTGCCGATACCCACCACGTCGGACCCTTCGGCCGCGACTTGGGCCGTGTGCCCGGCGCTGCGCAACTCCTTCAGCGATGTCCACTGCTGCCCGTCCCAGCCGACGTACTGCCGCTCGTCGGTACAGATCGGGCAGTCCGCGCGCGGCCCAGCGTACTGGACACCACAGGTCCGGCAGATCGGTAGCGCAAGCGAATTCGACTGTGTCATGCGCATCCCTCCAGTAACACCGCTCTAATTCGACGACAACAGGATCGTTCATCGGGGGTGGGTAACGTCCAATGCCGTCGAGCGCCGCGGATGACCGGGCGTTATGAGATTGACGGGATCTCCAGGCGCTACGGTGATGTGGTCGCGTTGCAGGAGATGACCTTCGAAGTCCGCGCCGGCGAGCTGTTCGGCTTCGTGGGCAGCAACGGAGCTGGCAAGACCACCACGATGCGGATGATGCCGATCCGGCTTCCGCTCGGTGCCGTGTCGCTCTGGCAAGCACCGCTGGCGGTGGCGCTGGTGCTGCTGCTAATCCCAGGGCTGATCTCGGTCGCCGGCCGGATCTGCCGCAATGCCGTGCTACGAACCGCCGCGCGGGTCCGCCTGCGCGACGCCCTGCGTTAGCGCTGACCGGTGCGCAACCAGTCCCAGCTGCCGGGTTCGCCTTTGAACGGGCCCACGACGTCAGCGGTGATCCAGCCGCCGTAGAACTCGCCCGGCTGCGGCGTCACCACCTCGCCGTCCAGGGTTACCTCGTCGAACGGGCCGGCGTAGACGGCGACCCGGTCGGTCAGCTGCGGGTACCGCAGGTCGGGCTGCGGGTACCACCAGCCGGCGCTGCGCAGCAGCCCGGCGCCGGGCACATCGAAATCGACGTAGCAGGCCTCGCCCTTCCACTCGCACATCGTCAGCCGTGGCGACGGCAGCAACGGCACCCGGAACTCCGAGCGCGGCAGGTAGTAGGTCGGCGGATGCGAGGCCTCCAGCACCCGAACCAGGTCATCAGTGTCGAGCACGAGGACGCCGCCGTGCACGATCCGGGCCCGGCGCGAGACCCGCTCAGCGCGTGGCGGCCGCGGGTAATCCCACACCGACTCCTGACCCGGGCCAACGGGCCATCGACGGTCTCCGCCAGGCCGCTGCTGAGCTGGCCTTTTGACGTTGAATCGGGTCCGCCACACATCGCGAGCTTACGGCCCACCTTTCAGGCCGCGGCGATCGCTGCGGTCTCTGGCAAACCATGGCTAGGCCGCGGTCGCAGACACGCTGCCGTCGGGTCCCAGCCGCGCCGGCGCACCGTGGACTCGGCCGATCTCACCAGAGCGGCGGAGCATGATGAGGTGGAGCAGGACGGACAGCGGCACGAGCAACGTCGGGATGATGCTCAGCGGTAGCTCCAGCATCGGTGCGGTGGTGACCTCGCCGGCGAGCAACCCGAGCTTCCCCGGGGCGTTGAGCACCCCCATAGTCACGGCGACGACGAGGTCAGCGATACCCGCGACGCACCAGCCGATCACGATCCTCCTGGCACCAGACATGCCCGAGAGCGCAACCAGGGCGACGAACGGAGCCGCGAGCCCGACGAGCACGTCACCGACCCCGGCCGGGATCGCGAAGCTGGGCGGTAGCTGGTGGTGGGCATAGCCGAGCAGGAATTCCGCGCCGCCGACCCGCCATAGCTGCACACCGATCAGCCAGCGCAGATCGGCTGCCCGCAGCAGCCGCCGGAACGTGGCCGAGCGCGCGTAAGCCAGTACGCCCGCTACCAGCGGCGCCGCCACGGCTACCCCGATCGGGAGCGGCAGGTCGGATGGCCCGGGCCGGAGCAGGCCGAACAGGGATACGCCAAGGGCCGCCAGGAACCACGCCGTGACACAGCTGATCACCAGTAGCCGGGCACGAGACAGGCGTGACATGGTCACTCCCCGGTAGTGAATTTTGTTTTGCAAGCGACTAGGCCACCGTAGATGTATAGAGTTGCAAAAAGCAAGTCACTACCTAGGATGGAGTTCGTGCCTCGATCACCTGCCGGCGGAACGGCCGGTCGCGGCAACGCCGGACCGCGATCACCGTGCCCGGTCGCGGGTGCGCTGGATCTGGTAGGCGACCGGTGGACGCTGCTGGTCCTGCGGGACCTGCTGGCCGGCAAGAGCCGCTACGGGCAATTTCTCGCCTCACCGGAGGGCATCTCCACCAACCTGCTCGCGGATCGGTTGCAACGCCTGGAAGCTGCCGGGCTGGTCATTGCGGTGCCCTACAGCCAGCACCCGGTCCGGGTGGATTACCGGTTGACACCGGCCGGCCAGGCACTGAGCTCGGTGGTGGAGGCGTTGGCGACCTGGGGTCTGGCCCACCTCCCGGGAACCCGCTCAGTTCAGGATCGGCTCCGCGGGGAAGGTGGCCAGCAGGGCTAGCGGCAGGCCCTGGCGGCGCAGCATCCGGCTCCACAGATCGGTGCCGGGTGGCGCCAGCACGTCCTCCGGCAACGCGGGGACCACCACCCAGTCTCCCCGGTTGATCTCAGCGGCCAGCTGACCCGCGGACCACCCCGCGTATCCGGCGAACACCCGCAGTCCGCGCAGCCGCGGTGCGATCAGCTCCGGGTCGGCATCCAGATCGACCAAGGCCAGCGATCCCCGGACCTTGATCATTCCTTCGGTGTGCTCGGCATCGACTCCGGCGGGCAGAGCCGCCACGCACAGCGCGGCGCGTTGCTGCATCGGCCCGCCGACGTACAGCGCCCGCGGCACCGTGGCGAGCGCGCTCCACGACGGCAGCACGTCGCGTACCGGCACCTCGCTGGGCCGGTTGAGCACCACGCCGATGGTGCCGGCGGGCTGGTGCTCGATGATCAGGACCACGGTGCGGTGGAAGTTGGGATCCCGCAGCCCCGGCGCGGCGATCAGCGCCGACCCCGATTCCACCACGTCCACTGCGTTCACCTCACCCCGCTTGCTGGTACCTAATTTATGGTCTCGCATGTCACACGGATCACACCAGGGCCAGCAAGACCGTTAGCCTGCATCCTCGTGAGCCCGTCGCACATCGAGTCGCACTCCGAAGCACACGCCCCGGCGGCCGGCCGGCTCGGTTCACAGCGACGGCTGTTCCGACTGATGAGCATCCCCGGATTCCGCCGCTTGCTGGCGTCCCGGTTCGCCGCGCAGTGGGGCGACGGAGCCTTCCAGGCCGGGTTGGGTGGCGCTGTGCTGTTCAATCCGGAGCGGGCGGCCACGCCGATGGCGATTGCAGCCGGGCTTGCCGTGCTACTCCTGCCGTACTCGCTGGTGGGGCCATTCACCGGCGCGCTGCTGGACCGCTGGGATCGTCGCCGGATCCTGGTCGTGGCCAACCTGCTGCGCGGGGTCCCGATCCTGCTGGTGGCGCTGGCAGTGGGGGTCGGGATAGCCGGCCCACCGCTGTACCTAGGGGCGCTGGTGGTGACCGGGCTGAGCCGGTTCGTGCTGGCGGGGCTTTCTGCCGCCGTGCCGCACGTGGCGCCACCACAGCAGCTGGTGCAAGCCAACGCGCTGGCCGCGACGATCGGCTCGGCCATCACCGTGGCGGGCGGCGTCAGCGCCATCGGGCTGCGCGTGATGATCGGCCCGGACAACGTGGGGTCGGCCTGGGTGACCGCGAGCGCCGTGCTGGGTTCGGTGGTCGCAGCGCTGGTCGCGATCGGTTTTCGTGGTGGCCAGCTAGGGCCTGATCACACCAGCACGCAGACCCCGGCCGTGGTGTCGCATGGGTTACGCGACGGTCTGGTGGCCGCGGCGCGAGTGCCCAGTGTCGCCGCGGGCCTGGCCGCGTTGCTTGCTCACCGGTTGTCGTTCGGCGTGGTGACCCTCGTGGCGTTGCTGCTCTACCGCAACTCCTTCGCCTCTCATGGGGTGCTGCGTGCCGGGCTGTCCGGAGTGTGCGAGCTGCTCATCGCCGGGGCGGCCGGGTTGCTGCTCGCCGCGCTGCTCAGCCCGCCGCTGGTGGCCCGCTTCGGCCGGCAACGCACGGTCCGTGCGGCTTTGATGGTGGCCGCCCTGGCCGTCCTGACGTTCGGCTTGCCGGAGAAGATGTTGACGACGCTGGCCGCGGCATTCGTGCTGTCGACCGCCGGCCAGGTGGTGAAGTTGAGCCTGGACGCCACCGTGCAGGCCGACGTGCCAGACGACACGCGCGGTCGGGTCTTCGCCCTCTATGACACCGTGTTCAACGTCGGCTACGTGCTGGCCGTCGCACTCACCGCGACCGTCGTACCCCTCGATGGTCGCGCCCCTGACCTGATGCTCATCCCCGCCACCATCTACGTGCTCGCGGCCCTGCTCCACACCTTCATCGCAGCCTTCCCGGCCCCTTTCGCCCGCCATGGAGACATATCGGGCTGAGAAGCACCGCTTCAACCCCGATATGTCTCCATGTCGGGGTGAGGGTGCGCGGCGAGGAGCCGGATCTGGAGAGCGGACCAGGGGGAGATGAGCCATGGCGTGGTGGTGGCGAGCGCAACCACGTGCGGCCACGGGGCCCAGTGGTATTCGAGAACCTCAGTGGGATCAGGGTGTGGCTCGCCGTCGGCTTGGCCCACCAGCACCGGGCAGAACTCGTTCTCCACGACGCCGTCGGGCGCCACCACGCGATAGCGGAAATCAGGCAAGACCACCTCCGAGCGGGTTAGCCGCAACCCGAGTTCGTCGGCCAGCCGCCGGGCCGCCGCATCGGTGACGTGTTCTCCGGGTAGCGGATGCCCGCAGCAGGTATTGCTCCATACACCGGGCCAGGTCTTCTTCGTGATGGCGCGGCGGGTCATCAGTACCCGGCCGGAACCGTCGAAGACATAGCAGGAGAAGCCCCGATGTAGCGGCGTCTGCCTGTGGTGGGCCTGCGACTTCGGTAGCTGCCCGATGGGACGCAGCTCGTCGTCCAGAAGCACGACGGGGGCGTCGTCAGCAGGTTCGGCAGGCACGGCTGGAGTCAACGTCCGTCCAGATCTACGGGAAAAGGTTTGTCAATCACCAGCCGGCC
Organism: Pseudonocardiaceae bacterium; assembly: GCA_035640615.1. Lineage (GTDB taxonomy): Bacteria > Actinomycetota > Actinomycetes > Mycobacteriales > Pseudonocardiaceae. The sequence goes on along the minus strand of DASQVU010000477.1, from coordinate 1,303 downwards.
GCCGACCGCCCGGACGGGGGGTTCGAATCCCTCCAGCAGCTCCACCCGGCCCATGCTCTCGGGTAGCGCGGCCCATTCCTGCTCGGTCCAAGGACCGGCATGCCCGGCGAATAGCTCTTCGAGCGGTTGCGCGGACACGGCTGCTCACCTCCCGAATCTCGGGTCCAGTGTGGCATTCTGATCGCGGTAGGACGACGCACTGACACTGCGCAGTCAAGCGGGCCTTCATGCACCCGCCTAGGTGCACAAGCATCCATGAGTCCCACCGGGTCAGTCCTGGCGAGCCACCACCCGCCGTTACTGGGGAAGGTTGTCCCGGGCCCAGCGGCGCAGCTCGGCCTCGGCTTCCTCGCGGGACAGCGGGCCGCGGTCCAGGCGCAGCTCCTTGAGATGCCGCCACGCCCGGCCGACGTCCGGACCGGGCTTCAAGCCGAGCAGCGCCATGATCTCGTTACCGTCGAGATCCGGGCGCACCGCCGCCAGGTCCTCCTCGGCGCGGATGCGCTCGATGCGCTGCTCCAGATCGTCGTAGGCGCGCTGCAGGGCCACCGCCTTGCGGCGGTTGCGGGTGGTGCAGTCGGCGCGGACCAGCTTGTGCAACCGCGGCAGCAGCTCACCGGCATCGGTGACGTACCGACGCACCGCCGAGTCGGTCCACTCACCGCCGCCGTATCCGTGAAACCGCAGGTGCAGAAACACCAGCTGGGCGACGTCCTCGACGACCTGGGTGGGATAGCGCAGCGCGCGCAACCGCCTGCGGACCATCTTGGCGCCCACTACCTCGTGATGGTGAAAGCTCACCCCGCCGCCGGGCTCATGCCGGCGGGTGGCTGGCTTGCCGATGTCGTGCAGCAGCGCGGCCAGCCGCAGCACCAGGTCAGGCTCCCCGTCCTCCAGCGCGATGGCCTGGTCGAGCACGGTCAGCGAATGCGTGTAGACGTCCTTGTGCTGGTGGTGCTCGTCGATCTCCAGGCGCATCGCCGGCACCTCGGGCAGCACGAACGCGGCCAGCCCGGTGTCCACCATCAGCTCGATACCGGCCCGCGGGTTCGCGCCCAGCATCAGCTTGGATAACTCCGCAGCGATTCGTTCAGCGGTGATCCGGGTGATCTCACCAGCCATCGCAGCCAGCGCCGCGCGCACCCGCGGGGCAAGGGTGAAGCCGAGCTGGGAAACGAACCGGGCCGCGCGCAGCATCCGCAGCGGGTCGTCGGCGAAGGACTCCTCCGGCGTGGCCGGGGTATCTAGCTCGCGGCGAGCCAGCGCCGCCATCCCACCGTACGGGTCGACGAACCGCCCTCCA
>DASQVU010000476.1:0-2907 GCA_035640615.1 Pseudonocardiaceae bacterium | reverse complement strand
CGCACCGGACGCTGGAGAGGTCTCGGCCGGAGAAGTCGAGGTGGTCCAGTTGCGCTAGCAGCATGGTGGGTACGCCGACGAACAGGGTGCCGTGCTCGGATTCGATCAGGTGCAGCATCAGGCCGGGGTCGAAACCCGGGGGCAGAACCTGCGTGAACAGACCCTGCACGGCTCCCAGCGTGACCAGCACACAGCCTGCGGTGTGGAATAGCGGCATCGGGTTGACCCACACCTCGCCCGGGCCGGCCTGCAAAATTTCCGCGCAGAACCGGGCGTTGTTGGTGATTCCCCGATGCCGCAGTACGGCGCCCTTCGGGAAGCCGGTGGTCCCGGAGGTGTACTGGATCTGTACTTCATCCTCGGGACGCACCTCGGGCAGGCGCTCGGTGGGTGACCCTGAGCCGACGAAGTTGTCCCAGTCCGCCAGCGAGATCACTTCCCGCAGGCTGGGCAGCTGACCGCGGACCTGGGCCAGTGTTTCTGGCAGGTCAACGCCGCGATAGGCCGGCGCGAGCACGACCCCGGCCGCGCGCGACTGGCCCAGCACATGCGCCAGCTCGCGGGCGCGCAGGGCGGGGTTCACGGTGACCAGGGTCAGGCCGGCCAAGGCGGCCCCGAACTCCATCAGCAGCCACTCGGGCGAGTTGGCAGCCCACACCGCGACCCGCTCACCGGAGGCAAACCGCCCCAGCAGGGCACGGGCGACACCCTCCGATGCTGCGAGCAGATCTGCGTAGCTCCAGCGGCGGCGCAGGGCAGGATCCGCCGTGCCCTCCACCAGAGCGACGGTGCCCGCGGCCCGCTCGGCCGCCTCCCGCAAGACCCCACCAACAGTGCTCTCCAGCACCGGCCAGGACGAGTCGGCGGGCTGATAAGAAGCAGAGGAAGTGATCCCGGTCATGCGCCCAGCATCACCTGATGCAGGCACGCACACCAGAGGCAACGCTGACGCAAGGCTTAACACGCGCCAAGGAAGGCCAGCCACGCAAAACGACATGCAAACGCCCGGTGACGTTCGTCTTTTATCCCAGCGTCAGCGGGCCTGGCATTGGTCAGGACAACAGGATTTGGAACCTGCGACCCCTTGACCCCCAGAAGCACGCAACCCTGCCATCCTGCCGACGATCTGTGCCGCGACTTGGCTTCCTATAGTGCTGCTGGTGCTGGGTTGTCGTCTGCGTTGTCGTCATTACTGTCGTCAGCTCACGCGGTTCCCGACGTGAGCAGTGGCTTATCGCGATCATGCGCGCTGGGACTCTGTGGCATCCGGTCGACCCGGTAAGTCGACCACGGCAGCCGATCGCCCAACCTAGACAAGGCCTAACGATCTTTGGTCGCTAAGTCCCCTTCAGCATCACTTCAGACGTTGTTCTTGCTCCTTCGCGGATATGTCACTGACTTCTTCCGTGGGCTGACGGCCTAGAGGCACCGCTGCGGCAAACTCATTGTTCCTAGCGACTTCTATGGCGTGGAGAACACTAGAGAATATCAAGATCAAGCCGTTAGTCTCGTGCTCCATTCTGGCCGAACATTCGCGATGTAGCGAAAGTATCGGTGTCCACGAGATAACGTTAGGTAAGTGGGTGACCAAGGCTCAGGGGGACGAGTCAGGTCGGGACAAGGAGTTGTCCGAGACCGAGCGGGCCGAGTTGGAAAGACTCCGCAAGGAGAACGCGGTTCTCCTGTGGTCGATGGTTGGTGAGAACGGGCCAGTAGTGGTGGTTCGGGCAGACGCCCATGAGCCCAACAGCGGGGCTTGGGCAGATCGATTTTTCCTCGCCGAGGTTTTCTGCGCTCCCATTGAGCTCGATTGATGTCGCAGTGATTATTCGGGGCTGCGCGTGTCGGATAAGCCCTGTTTGCGCTACGCAGCGTTACGCTGTGATGGCGACCGTTTGGTTCGTTATCGCGGCTGTCGGAGGTTACCTCTGGTGGCTGTTTCGCCGTCCTCTTTTGCGGGTAGCTCAGGTGGCGCGCGAAAAAGGCAGCATTGAGATCTGGGGGTCGCCATGGTGCATCCGTCTGGGCATCGCAGCGGGGTGGTGGCTCCGGGGGCAGCAGTGATCGCGGAGGCGGTGGGCACGTTCATGCTCACCTTCTCCGGGACCGCGACCCTGTTGGCGGTGCACAAGCTGCGCGGTGGGGCGCCGACCGTGTTCACCGCTGCAGACGACATTGCGATCAGCCTCGCGTTTGCTTTCGGGGTGATCGCGGCGGTGTATGTGTTCGCGTCGGTGTCCGGGGCACACCTCAATCCAGCCGTCACCGTCGCGCTGGCCGCGGTGCGCAAATTTCCCTGGTCGAGGGTGCCCGGCTATGTCCTCGCCCAGTTCGTCGGCGCAGTCCTGGCTGGTTTGATGAACTGGCTGATGTTCGGCAACCAGTTGCGGGCGGCGCTGCTGCTGGGCGCTACCCGCCCGGGTGCGGACATCGCGTGGTATACGGCGCTGGTCACCGAGTTCGTCATTACGCTGGTGCTGATGGTAGTGATCATGGCGACGGCGGTGTACCAGCGACCGCCGGGCGGGCCTACCCAGTCCGGTCTGGCGATCGGCCTGTGGATCGGTGCCGCGATCTTCTTGGCGTTACCGATTTCGGGCGGTGCGCTGAATCCGGCCCGCGCCCTGGGTCCGGACATCGCCGCGCTGCAGTTCCCGTTTTGGTGGATTTACCTCGTCGGGCCGGTCTGCGGAGCCCTAGCCGGCGCCGCGCTATGGGTCTACGTCCTGGACCAGGGCCACCCCGAGGCCATCGAAGCTGACATCCCGCAGCAGGTGTCACCGAGAAGGGCAGGGCCCGCGTCGTCGGATCGTGGCGGACTCCGCAGCGAAGACCGATACTCAGGCGCTGACTGACCGCACACGAAGCGTTCCTGAGCTGTTGCTCGGGCTAGGCGGCGGTGGGCGT
>DASQVU010000475.1:0-2090 GCA_035640615.1 Pseudonocardiaceae bacterium | reverse complement strand
CTCGCCGAGTTCCGTCTCGGTAAGTCCAGCGCCACAGAGGTGGTGCCATAGCGGATGATGCCGGTCCACGCGGCCGCAGAGCAGGTCCAGTGACAGCCAGCGCCGCTCGTTTTCGAGATCGGCCTGGTAGCGCAGCCGCGGGGTGGCGAAGGTCCGGCCCAAATCCTCGGTCTGGATCAGCCGTGCGTTGGGGATGCGCCGGCGGATCGCGCGCATCGCCAACAGCGTCCCCCGACACTGGTTGACGACCATGCGGAGGAACGACGCGTGGTCCCTGTGGTGCGGATACCAATGGCCGTACAACCCGGAGAACCGGGCCGTGGTGAGCGGTTCGTTCACCGGGGTCCAATGCTGCACCCAAGGATAGCGCGCCGCCACCGCGTCGGCGTGGATGGCAAGCTGCTCGGGAAACCTGGTGTCCAGCAGGTCCGTGTAAAGCGGCCCCGAGCCATGGTGCAGCAGGCCGACGATGGGCGTCAGCCCGAGATGGCGCAGCTGGGCGAAGCGCCGGTCGTGCCACTCCCAGTGGCGTAGGTCGGGACGGTGTGGGGCCACATGTTCCCACAGCACGGGATAGCGCAGAACCCGGATCCCGAGCGCGGCCACCCTGTCCAGATCGTCGGGTCGTCCCCAATGCCGGGTCTCGCGGAACTGGTCGCGCCAGCGATCGCCGATGCGCACCACGCTGCACTCCAGGCCGCCCCACACCTGGAGCGGATCCTGCGCGGCGACCAGGCTTTCGCCTGCCGTCACCGCCCTCATTCGGCCAGCGCCGGGGTGCCAACATCGGCTCGGGTGTACGCAGCGATGCCGCTCGCACCCACCCCGCGATCGGCAAGTCGGGTGAAGGCCGAAAGCGCCTGGCCGACCACCTGGTCCATGTTGTAGTACCAGTAGGTCGCGAGCCGGCCGACAAAGGTCACGTTCGGCAGGGCATCAGCCAGGGCCTGATAGCGCGCATAGAGGGTCGCGTTCTCCGGCCGGGGTATGGGATAATACGGATCGCCGCCGTCGGTGGGATATTCGTAGCAAAGGCTCGTTTTGGGGTGCCGCTGGCCGGTCAGGTGCTTGAACTCGGTCACGCGTGTGTAGGGCACGTCGGGCGAGGGATAGTTCACCACCGCCACAGGCTGATGTAGCGGCTGGTCCAGCGTACGATGCTCAAAGCGCAGCGAGCGGTACGGCAGGGGCCCGTAACACTGGCCGAAGTACTCGTCGATCGGTCCGGTGAAGACCAGGTGCCCATAGGCCAGGTCGTCCTGAACATCACGGTAGTCGGCACCAAGCATCAAGGTGATATTCGGGTGGTCCAGCATGTTCTCGAACAGGCGGGTGAAGCCACGCCAGGGCATCACCTGAAAAGCGTCGGTGAAATACCGATCGTCGTCATTGGTGCGGGTCGGAATGCGTGCGGTGACTGACTTGTCCAGCTCGCTCGGGTCCACGTTCCACTGCTTTCGCGTGTAACCGCGGAAGAACGCCTCGTACAGCTCTGGCCCGACGGTCGAGAGGACGACGTCCGCCGCGGTGCGAATGGATGCGATCGGTGTCGCCTTGGAGGCGAGAAACGCCGCGATCTCGTCTTCGGCGAGACTCAGCCCGAAAAACAGGTTGATCGTCGAGCGGTTGATGGGGATCGGAAACAGGGAATCGCCAATCCGCGCCAGCACGCGGTGCTCATAGGGGCGCCACTCGGTGAAGCGGCTGAGATATTTGACGATCCGGGGCGCGGTGGTGTGGAAGATGTGCGGGCCGTAGCGGTGGATCAACACGCCGGCCGTGTCCTCGTGGTCGTAGGCATTGCCGCCGACATGCTCGCGCCGGTCGACTACCAGCACGCGGCTTCCGCTGGACGCCAGCCGCTCCGCCATGACGGAGCCAGCGAAGCCGGCCCCGACCACCAGGGCGTCGTAGCTGAGGTCTGAGGCGAGACTGCCCAGCCGCAGCCTGGGGCGTTCTCGCGACGCGCCGGACCGGCGCTGCTTCATCAGCGCCGTCATGCGCTCCCACGTGCTGTCCCACGAGCAGGCGGACAGCATCGCGTCGATTTCGGGCAGCCAGGCTTCCCGAACCCGGGCGAGATCGAGCGC
>DASQVU010000474.1:0-12726 GCA_035640615.1 Pseudonocardiaceae bacterium | reverse complement strand
CTAGTTCGGTCTTGCCTGATGGTCGGCGGATTTGGCTGACAGGCTGTGCTTACCCCGAGCTTACTCGTCGACAGTGCAGTCCCGGATCGCCAAACATTAGCGCCCGGCGGTACCGCGGTCACCGTGGATGCCAGAGAACACTGGTGAGGTCTTGGAGTATTATCCACCGCCCTGTTCGGTGCGCCGACGCCGGCTAGCTGGAGGCCACCCGTTGTCGAAATAGTGCCCACTCGTCGCACGGGTACCGTTATTCGGCTAACCCGAGGCATCTGGTGCGAAGCCGGCGAAATCGATGTGCCAAGGTGTAGCCCGTGGCACGCAACAGCCGGCGGCGGTGGAGGCGGGCCGGCCTGGCCGTCGTCGGGCTGGCTGCCGCCGCGCTGGCCGCCCGGGTGCTGTACGACAGCAGCGACGAGCTGCTCACCGCCTTTGACACGTTGACCTCGGTGCGGGTCGGGTGGGTCGTGCTGGCGGTTCTTGTCGAGGTGGTGTCGTACGTAGCGCGGGGGCTCGCGTCTGCGGTGGTGCTTCGCCGCGGCGGCGGGGGAGCCGGCGTGACCACGCTCAGCGCCGCCACCCTGGCCGCTGATGCAGCCGCGTATTGCCTGCCGTTCGGGTTCGCCGCCTCTGGTGTGGTCATGGTGGATGTGCTGCGGCGCCGGCAGGTCAGCACCGCGGTGGCCGGTTGGATGTTCGCGGTGTGTTCGGTGTTCTACGTCAGCTCAGTGACGGTGCTGACCCTCATTGCCGTGCAGATCGCCGGCGATGACGACCCGGTCGCCGGTTTGCAGGCGATCAGCGCCGGGCTACTGGGCGCCTTGGTGGTGTGCGGCGCCGGATACGCCGTGCTACGCCGCCCCGCGGTGCGCCACCGGCTTCGCCACCTGCTGACCCGCGTGAGGATTTCCTCCGGTTGGCGTCATGGGCCGCGCTGGGAGCCGCTGCGAACATTCCTGCGGGTGTGGGCACAGCAGCTGCGCACGGTGCGATTGACTCCCCTGGCCGGGACGGCGGCGTTCGGATTCATGATGGTGTCCTGGGTAGCCGACGTGGCGGTGCTGGCAGTGGCCTTCCTAGCGCTCAACTCCGCGCCGCCATGGACCGGGTTACTGCTCGCTTACTGCGCCGGGCAGATCGCGGCCAGCCTGCCGGTGACGCCCGGCGGCATCGGAGTGGTGGAAGGCAGCATCACGCTGGCCCTGGTGGCTTTCGGTGGGGCCGAGACCATCACGCTGGCCGCCGTGTTGCTGTACCGGTTGATTGCCTACTGGGGCTGCCTCCCCACCGGGGGGCTGGCCTGGCTGGCGCTGCGCATCACCTCGCGTGCTGCCGTCGAGGAACCCGCTGCGGTCCAGAATAAACCGATGACCCCCGCGGTGGTGGAAGCGGAGCCGCTGCCATGACCCCGTGGCGGCGGTGGCGGCGCGCCGCAGTGGCGGGACTCGTCATCGCGGGCACCCTGACGGCCTGTTCGGGCCCGCGCAGCGGGGCCTCGGCCACCGGTGCGGTATCCGGTTGCGCCGCGGTGCTGCCGCTGGCCCGCAGCATCGTCCACGACGAAGGCACGCTCACCGAAGTGCGCCGGATCAGCCGGAATGAAGTCGACGCGCTGAGCCGGCAGTTGGGAGTGAACCCGGCGGCGCCGGTGCGCCCGCATGTCGGCCAGCCCACCCCGCACCGCCCGGTCCGTCCCGGGTGGCCCCATGCCTGCCTGGTCGTCTACCGGGGGAGCTACCCGGCGGGAACGATCGCCGGGGCCAGCCCTCCGGCGGTGGGTGGCCACTACGCCCTGATCGTGCTGCGGGTCCGGCACCCGTTGGTCGAGCGCATCCTCATTACCGACCACTTGCCGGCGGGCGTGCACTCCTGACAGACCGCGCGTCAACCCGGGGTGTGCTCAGGTGTCTTTGCGACGTTCGACGAAAAAGTGCACCTCACCGCCCTGCTCGTCGACGTCGAGCTGTTGCTCGTGGAGGTCGTAGACCAGGCCGGGGGACAGGAAGACCTTCGCGCCGTGCGCCTCCAGTACCGTGTCGTCCTCGGCCGGGGCCCGCGCGATGGACAGCCCTAGGCCCTCCGCCCGGCTGGTCTTGCTCTGCGGGGCAATTCGCAGCCCTGCGCCGTCCGGCATGTCATTGGCGGTGACGAGTGAGTTGATGGCTCGGGCTGCGGCTTCGGTGACGGTCAGCATGCCGTTACCGTAGGGCTCGTACCCGGCAGCGCCCAAGCGGGAGGTCGTCACGTCCGGGTGCGTGGCGTCATCCGGTCAGTGCACGGTCAACTCTCAGGCGATGCCTGCTCCGTGGTCAGCGCTTCGACGGTGTGTTCCCGCACCGGGCGCAGCTCGAATTCCCCGAACTGGCCGCGCCGCACGGCAACGGCGCTCATCGGCAGCGGTCGGCTTTGCCGATGGCGGGGAGTGACGGTCATTCCGGACCGCGGTCGGCGGTCGGAGCCGGGCGTGCGCATGTGGTCCTTCTTCGTTGTGGTTTATCCGCCTTGCCGTCAACCGGGGTAGGGGTGCGCAACGCGCGGGCACAGCGGAACGAAACCGCATGCTAAGACGCCCCCCGGCGTGATCGACGGAAGTATGGGTTATGACAGACAAGCAGCCAGCACGATACTGCCCCCAGGGCTCTCGTCCCCGGTGCAGAGTACTCCCGCTGTCAACAAGGGTATACCTGCTATCGGATGGCGCGCAGCAGGGTCACACCTGACGGCCATGCTGGCACACAGCAGGATTATCGCAGGCCGACGCGCTTGCTGGCGCCCATCCATGCGATCATCCGGCATAGGTAGGCTCGCGACTGTAGCCCGGTCGCCAGCCGGACAGGACCCCACCAGTGCGCGAGGGAGGCTCCGGTGGAGCTCGACCTTTATCTCTTTCGTTCCGATTCCTTCTGCCACGCTGCGCATCGACCTCGTCAGGCTGGGCCGTGAGCACGCCCATCGGTGCGAAAGCTCCCGGCGGGCCCACTCGCCGCGCGCCGCATACCACCAAGATGGTGGCTTGGGCCGGGGTGGATTGCTTGCGGGTGGAGGCAGTTCGGGTGCTGCTCGGCGAGCGTGGGTTGCGGGCAACCGGATCGTTGGTGAGCTGCCGGCAGGACAGCATCGAGGCCTATTCGGCGTCCTACACGTTGACCACCGACGAGGCCGGCGTGGTGCAGCGGCTGACCGTGCGCACGGTCCGGGAGAAGGGCGAGCAGGCCGTCACCCTGACCCGGTCGGAGGAGGGTATCTGGCTGGTCGACCACGGCCAGGGTGCGGCGCGAACGAACTTCGGCGGTGCGCTGGATGTCGATCTGCAGTTCAGCCCGCTGTTCAATGCGCTGCCAGTGCGCCGGCTGAACTTGCACCGGCTGGCCGCGAAGCACGAACTGGCGATGGTGTTCGTATCCTTGCCGGAGCTGGAAGTCAGGCGGGTCGCGCAGACGTACCGGACCGTGTCGCTGGGCGAGCCTGCAGTGGTCAGCCTCAGCAGCGACTCGCTGGAAACGGAGCTCACCGTGGACGCCGACGGTCTGGTGCTGGACTATCCCGGACTGGCCCGCCGCTCTTGAGTTGCCGTCCTGACCGCGCTGAGGCGCGCTGCCAGGGCGAGCACCACCTGTTCCCCGCCGTGGGCTGCGGCCAGCTGGATCCCGGCCGGTAGCCCGGTCAGCTGCGGTGCCGGCACGGACACCGCCGGCCAGCCCAGCAGGTTAAACGGCAGCGTCAGGGACAGCAGCGCGGGCAGCACCTCGACCTGGGTGCCGTCGGGTGCGGCCACCTGCCGGGCACCGATCGGGGTGGCGCGCACGGGGGTGGTCGGGACCAGCAGCACCTCGATGCCTTCGGCGGCTAGCCGGGCGGTCAGCTCGGCACTCAGCTGGCGGCGGGTTCGCTGGGCGGTGATGTAGTCGGCGGCGGTGTACGCCCCGGCGGCCTTGAGCCGCGTCGCGGTGAACGGCTGGTAGTCGCCGGGCCGCTGATCCAGCCAGCGCTGGTGGGTGGTGTAGGCCTCCGCGTTGACGATCACCCGGTAGGTGGCGGCAAGCTCGTCGATCTCGGGCAGGCGTACCTCGTGAACTGCTGCGCCGGCGGCGGCCAGGATCTCTGCGGCGCGGTCCACCGCGGCGCCGATTTCCGGGTCATGCACCCGCCAGTAGGGGTCGGTGGGTCGACCGATCACGGTGCCGGTGATCGGGGCGGACGGCTCGATACGCGAGCGGCTCAGCGCGCTGAACGCCGCGCCGACGATGTCAACGCCGGCACCGAGCAGCGCGAGATGATCCAGGGTCTCTGCCAGCGGGAACACCCCGGTCATGGGCAGGGCGCCGCGGGCCGGCTTGAGCCCGACCACGCCACACAGGGCGGCCGGGATCCGTCCCGATCCGCCGGTGTCGGTGCCTATTGCCAGCGGCACCAGGCCGGCGGCCACCAGGGCTGCTGAGCCGCTGGACGACCCACCGGTGATCCGCAGGGGATCGTGGGGGTTGCGGCACGGACCCTGCGCGGCGACATCCCCGGTGGGCCCGTAACCGAACTCGTGGGTGTGCGTCTTGGCGACCACCACCGCGCCGGCGGCGCGCAGCGCAGCCACCACCGCGGCGTCCCGGCTGGCGGGTGGCGCATCGGCCAGCACCGCGCTGCCGCAGCGGGTGGGTACTCCGGCGACGTCAATGAGATCCTTGACGGCGAGCACCACCCCGTTCAGCGGGCCTGCTGCGGCCGTCTCGGGCGGGGCGCATACGTGCACCACCGCGTTGTGCGGGTTATCCGCGAGTGCGTTCACAACCTCACCCTCACCGCACTCTGGATGCCGACTGCTGTTTCCAGGGTCTGGATTACCGCAGTCTGCATCCAGAAGGCGGGATGCCACAGCATGTGAACATGATCATCCCACTGCTCGCACCCGGCACCAGGTGCCCTCCAGGGCCACTACCCGGCCACCCGATCGGCCGATCTCGCGAAGCTGCCGCAGCCCACCGGGCGCGGCCAGGTCGACGTCCGACGTCTCACCGATGCGGTGGCGCGCCTCGAACACTTTGCGCGCGCGGTGACCGGCTTCCAAGGTTGCCTTCAGCGCGCCGGTGGAGGCCAGCGAACCGCGGGCCACGCCCAGCCGGCCCAGCGCGTCGTCCATTGCGTCGAGCAGCGCGTTGCGGTTGCCTTCGCACATCGCGCGGACCAGCTCGGGTGACGACGCGGCCACCCGGGTGCCGTCCGTGAACGACCCCGCGCCCAGCGCCATCGCCAGCGGCCCCCCGTCGGCACCGACCGAAGCGAGCACCGCGGCCAGCACGTGCGGCAGGTGGGACACCCGGGCCACCGCGGCATCATGATCCGCTGCCCCGGCCGGCACCACCTGCGCACCGCAATCCAGGGCGAGCCGGGCAACCTGGGCCCACACCACCCGGTCGGCGCCGTCGTCGCTGCCCACCACCCACGACGCGCCGCGGAACAGCGTTGCCGACCCGGCCGACCAGCCGGAGGCGGACATGCCAGCCATCGGGTGCCCACCGACGTAGCGGGCTCGCGGCGCGTGCCGGGCTACCGCCGCCGCGACGGGCTGCTTGACGCTCACCACGTCGGTGAGCCGGCAGTGCGGGGCGTGCCGCGCCAGCATCGCGAGCACGTCGACCACCGCAGGCAGCGGTACTGCCAGCGCGACCAGGGCATCCTCGGGGGTGCCCACCAGCAGGTCCTCGAGCGAGGGGGTCACGTCCAAGCCGGCGTCGCGCGCTGCGGCGGCGGTGGACTCGGAACGGGTGGCGCCCCGGACCTTCCAGCCCGCGGCGTCGGCCGCACGTACCAGCGACCCACCGATCAGGCCCAGCCCGACCACCCGCAAATCCCGACATGGAGACATATCGGGGTTTTCAAGGCTGTCCTGACCCCGATATGTCTCCATGTCGGTGGGCTCGCTCATGAGGTCAGCGCCTGCAGCGCGAAGCCGGCGTAGAGCGCGACACCGTGCACCATCGCTGACTCGTCGAATACCACCCGGTTGGAGTGGTTCGCCGGCGCGGTGTCCGGATCGCGATCTTCCGGGCAGGCGCCCAGGAACGCTATCGCGCCGGGCACCTTGGCCAGCACGTAGGAGAAGTCCTCGGCGCCCATCAGTGGGTCCGGCATGGGCTCGGCGTGGCGTTGGCCGAGTGTCTCGCGGGCGAGATCGATCACGCGGTGACTCACCTCGTCGTCGTTAACGGTGACGGGGTAGCCGTGGTCGATCTCCACGGTGGCGGTGCAGCCGTGCGCCGCCGCAACGTGTTCACAGACCCGGCGAACCTCCCCGTGCAGCTTGATGCGGGTGTGCTCGGACAGCGCCCGGATCGTACCCTCCAGCTGCGCGGTCTCCGGGATGATGTTGGTCGTGGTGCCGGCGACGATCCGAGTCACGGTGAGCACCGCTGGGTCGAAGACGCTGAACGTCCGGGTGATCATGGTTTGCAGCATTCCGACCATCGCGGCCGCGGCGGGCACCGGGTCCACCGCGTTCTGCGGTGCGCTGGCGTGGCCTCCTTGGCCGGTGACCGTGACCTGCAGGACATCGGAGCAGGCCATGATCGCGCCGGGTCGGGTCTGCACCAGCCCGCTGTCGAGGGTGGAGGTGATGTGCAGGGCCAGCGCAAGTTCAGGCGTTCCTGCGAGCTCCAGCAGGCCCTCGTTGAGCATGTGGCGGGCCCCGTGGAAGCCTTCCTCGCCGGGCTGGAACATCAGCAGTACCCGGCCGGCCATCTCGTCGCGCCGCTCGGCGAGCAGCCGTGCCGCCGAGGCCAGCATCGCGACGTGGGTGTCGTGCCCGCAGGCGTGCATCGAGCCGGGCAGCTCCGAGCTGAACGGCACTCCGGACTCCTCGGTCACCGGCAGCGCATCCATGTCCGCCCGCAACAGCACCGTCGGTCCCGATCGGGCGCCGTCGATCACCCCGATCACCGACGTGGTGCTCTGCTGCCCGATGTGCACCTGCACCGGAAGGCCGGCCAGCGCCTGCACCACGGCGGATTGCGTCTTCGGCAGGTGCAGTCCCTGCTCCGGGTGCCGGTGCAAGGACCGGCGCAGCGCGACGGTGTGCGGCTGCAGGCGCCGCGCAGCGGCTAGCAGGTTCGTCGGGTTCGGGCTGGTGGAACGCAACCGGGAAGGGCTGGTGGAGCGCCGCTGATGACGGGGGCCGGGCGTACTCACAACCGCCTATTGTCGCACTTTATCCCGCTGTTGGGGGGTTCGATACCGGACCGTACTTTCGTGCTGCGGCAGACGGCGCATACTGGTGTCATGACGATCAGCGGCTTCGCCGTTGCGGTGGTTCGCGAGGATGGGCGCTGGCAGTGCACCAAACTGGACGCTGCGGCCCTGCGGGATCTCGACGCGGCCATCACCGAGCTGCGTGGACAACGGTCCACGGGAGCGGTCTTCGGCCTGCTCGACGTCGATGACGAGTTCTTCGTCGTGGTGCGACCCGTGCCAGGCGGGGTGGCGTTGCTGCTATCTGATGCCGCCGCCGCACTGGATTACGACATCGCTGCCGACGTGCTCGATTTGCTGCGTGTTGAGGTCCCCGACGAGGACGCCGTGGACGCAGACGATATCTGGCCGGAGGGTGATCTCGGTCTGCTTGCCGATGTCGGGTTGCCGGCCGAAGAGATGCAAGTGATCATCGATGAAGTTGATCTGTACCCGGACGAGCAGATCGACATGATTGCCCAACGGTGCGGGTTCCGGCCCCAGCTGTCTGCGCTGCTGGCCAAACAACCTGGATAGACCCCAGGACGATCCCACGATGACGATAGCCACCGGTGCCGACGTGGCGCTGGTGCGGCGTGCGCTAGAGGTCGCTTCCGGCGCAGTGGCTACCGGCGACGTTCCCGTTGGAGCCGTGCTTGTGGACGTCAACGGCGTTGAACTGGCCGCCGCCTGCAATGCCCGGGAGGCCACCGGGGACCCGACCGCGCACGCCGAGATGCTGGCCCTGCGCGCCGGTGCGGCCCGGCTGGGTACCGGCTGGCGGCTGACCGGCTGCACGCTGGCGGTCACCGTGGAACCGTGCACGATGTGCGCCGGTGCCCTGGTGGCAGCCCGGGTGGATCGTCTGGTGTTCGGCGCGTGGGAGCCCAAGAGCGGCGCCGTCGGCTCGTTATGGGACGTGGTGCGCGACCGCCGGTTGAACCACCGCCTGGAAGTGCACGGCGGTGTGCTCGCCGACGAGTGTGCAGAGCTGGTGCGGCGCCTGTGGCGCCGGCCGTGAGTGACCTGACTCGGCCGTGCCGCTAGGCGGCGCGACCGAGTCAGGTATCCTCACCGGCGGTAGCGTGTCCGAGCGGCCGAAGGAGCGCGCCTCGAAAGCGCGTGAGGGTTCACGCCCTCCGTGGGTTCAAATCCCACCGCTACCGCCATTGGCGAGGAAAAATGCCGGTCACTTCCCTCGGGAGTGATCCACAGGTGCAGGCCTGATGGCATTTGCATTCGCGAGGCTGCGCAGATCGCGATCTTGCCAGCTGACATCACGCCCTAGCTTGGCACGCCGCTCGGTATGTTCCGAGCAGGCTGGCCGCGGCCCGCACCTGCTGCGGATGAACTTGCATTCCGGGCAGAAACGTGCTTTTTCTGGATCTGCGCTACGCGATCTCATCGGTGGAAGAGTCGTTGTCGATGGCAGCGATGTGATCGCTCGGTCAGGTCTCTCGACTGATCTCGAGCTTGCTTCTACTGCGATACAGGTCACTCTGCGTGATGTACCCGGAAAGTGCTCAAGCTCTGCCTTGACGATCAATTTGCGGCCGCACGATCATCCATAGCTGGAGACCAGCGAAGCGCGCTGCGTGGCTTGTTTTCCGGATTTAGGCCGGTCGGGGTGGTGGATCGGTAGAGTCAGCCAAGTGATCTCCAACAGTGTGACATCGGGTGGGAGGCTGCTCGGAATCAGCGATGTGCACGTGGGTCATCCGGAAAATCGCGAGGTCGTTGAGGGTCTGCAAGCGGAGTCGGACAATGACTGGCTGATCGTCGCTGGAGATGTAGCAGAGCTGATTTCCGAAATCGAATGGGCATTGCGGGTACTGCGTGACCGATTTCATACAGTCATTTGGGTGCCGGGAAATCACGAGCTTTGGACACTCCCACAGGACTCCGTCACGCTGCGCGGTCAGGCGCGTTATCAGCACCTGGTAGACCTCTGCCGCGGGTTGGGTGTGATCACCCCTGAGGATCCCTACCCGATCTGGCAGGGGCCGGGCGGTCCAGCCCGGATCGCGCCCTTGTTTTTGCTTTATGACTACACGTTCCGGGTTGATGGCACGCACACCAAGGAGCAGTCGCTGGCCTACGCGCATCACACCGGGGTCGTGTGCACCGACGAGGTTTTGTTACACGCAGATCCGTATCCGAGTCGGGAAGCGTGGTGCCAGATCAGGGTGGCCGAGACCGAGCGGCGGCTGGTCGCCTGCGATCCGGGCGTGCCGTTGGTGTTGGTCAATCACTGGCCGCTGATTCGCGAGCCGACTCGCAGGTTGCGGTATCCGGAGTTCGCCCAGTGGTGCGGGACGCAGCTGACCGCCGATTGGCACCGTCGGTTCAACGTCGCCGCGGTGGTGTACGGCCACCTGCATATCCGCCGGTCTACGGTGCACGAGGGGGTGCGGTTTGAGGAGGTGTCGCTGGGTTATCCGCGGGAGTGGAGTCCCCGGGGCCTGCCCTGTCCCGTCCTGCGGCCGATCCTGCCAGCGCCGGAGGCGTCGTGATCGAAAAGATCTTGCCTGATGCCGTGGCCAGCAGTGAGGCATTTGATGATCCGCCCGATGCGGTGTTGTTCCCGGTCGAGGCGGCGCTCATCAGCCGGGCGGTAGAGAAACGACGCCGGGTCGGAATCGACGCGGAACCGCATGAACCCCTGCCACCCGATGTCGCTGGGGCCATAGCCCTCGACGAGGAGTTGGTGGGACGGGCCGAATTGACCGCGGCGGATAGCGCAGTCTGCTGGGACCGGCTCCTGTTCTCCGCCAAAGAGACGGTGTACAAGGCATGGTTTCCCCTCACCCACCGCTGGCTCGGTTTTGAGCAGGCCAGCATCACCATCGACCCCCGGTGATCGGCGACACCGAGGGCACCTTCTGCGCCCGGCTGCTGGACCGGACCGGTAGTCGCTGGCGAAGTGCCCACCAGCAAGCTCGGTGCGAACTCAGCCGACGGCGGCGCCGAACCACCGAGGCAGCTCGTTGAATAGATCCTGCTGATCGTCACCGGCCCACGCCACGTGGCCGTCCGGCCGCAGCAGCACGGCGGGCACGTCCAGTTCCTCGCTGACGTCGACGACGTGGTCAACCCGATCTACCCAACCCGTCACCGAAAGCCGGCCGATCTGGTCGATCAGCAGTCCGCGGCCGCCGTGCGTCAGCTCGTAGAGGCGCCCCCGCTTCAGCCCCACGTCCCGTATCCGCCGGCCGAGCAGTTCATGCCCCTCGCCGAGGTCGTAGCGGATCCCGATGGCGGTGATCTTCTCGATCAGGTACCGGTTCACCTCCTCGAAGTCCATCAGTTCCGATACCAGCCGGCGTGCTGCCTGGGGCCCCGGCTCGGGGGACAGCAACTCCATCTGCGCGCGGGTGTTGTTCAAGACGTCGGCGGCCACCGGGTGCCGTTCGGTGTGGTAGCTGTCCAGCAGCCCCGCCGGGGCCCAGCCGCTGACCTCGGCGGCCAGTTTCCAGCCTAGGTTGAACGCGTCCTGGAGGCCGAGATTGAGGCCCTGCCCGCCGGTCGGCGGGTGGACGTGCGCCGCGTCGCCGGCCAGCAGCACTCGGCCGGTCCGGTAGCGCTCGGCCAGCCGGGTGGCGTCGCCGAAGCGGGACAGCCAGCGCGGTGAGTGCGCGCCGAAGTCGGTGCCGGCGAACACCCGCAGCTGTTGTTTGAACTCCTCGAGGGTCGGCGGGGCCGGGCGGTCCTCGGCCACCCGCTCGGCGGGCACGACGATCCGGTATACCCCGTGCCCGAACGGCGTGGCGCCGAACCGCTTGTGGGTCTTGCGGACTTCGGCGACCACGGCAGCCAGCGTTTGCGGCGGCACGGCCACCTCTATCTCGCCCAGCAGAGTCTCTACCCTGGTGGGCTCGCCGGGGAAGCCGACGCCGAGCAGCTTGCGCACCGTGCTACGGCCGCCGTCGCAGCCGACGAGGTAGCGCGAGCGCAGCCGCGTGCCGTCGGCCAGCTCGGCGCCCACCCCGTGGTCGTCCTGGCTCAGCCCGACCAGCTCGCAGCCGCGTCGGATCTCGGCACCGAGCTCGGTAGCGCGCTCGGTCAGCAGGCGATCAGTGGTGGTCTGCGGAATGCCCAGGACGTAGGGATGCGCGGTGTCCAGCCGGTCGGGCGCGGGTTTGTCGATACCGGCGAAGAAACCACCGAGCGGGTACTGCTGGCCGAGCGCGAGGAACCGCTCCAGCACACCGCGCTGGTCCAGCACCTCGATGCTGCGCACATGCAGGCCGAGCGCGCGGACATACCTGGCCGGCTGCGCCTGCTTCTCCAGCACGAGCACGTGCACGCCGTGCAGCCGCAACTCACTGGCCAGCATCAAGCCGGTCGGTCCGCCACCGGCAATGATCACGTCAAACATGAACCGCCCATCCACTGAGGTTGCATTCGGCCAGCTGCTCCGCCCCCACCGCTCTCAATTCGGCATGACAGCGCGCGTGGGCGCATCTTCTGGGAAAGGTGGATGCGAGCTGCGCGGAGGACTATCTACGGAAGTACATCGGCCGGTAGATCGCCGTTGGTGCGGGTCTGCATGAGATGCATGAACAAGAGGATCACATCGTTGGATGCTGGCGATCGGAGTTAACTGCCAGACCATGCTGCTGAGTCGCTGACCGTCAGGTAGCCGTCGAGAATGACGAGCCGGTCGGACTCGGGGCGCGGTGGTAGGTCGTGGCCGAGGGATTGTGCGCGTACTTCGGCGATCCATTGGTCATGTTGATATTCATGGTTGATCACGGCGACGAGAAGGGTTCTGGCGATCGCGTGCATGTGTCGAGGTGCGCTGACGCGAGGGGCGGCGATGTCGCCGATCCGGCGGTGGAATCGGTCAGCGACGGCCTCGCGGTAAGCCAGGAGCCGCTTGATGGTGGGAAGGTGTCCGCGGTCCTGTTCGGGGGTGGCTGAGTCCATGAGCGAGTCGAGTTGTGGGTCCGGACTGGGTTCGGCGGAGGTGAGGTTGCGGATCATGAAGTGGGCCACCGCAGCTTGATGGCCGAGGTGCCAGCCGATGGCACTGGACTGTTCGTGGGGCCGCCAGTGGACCTCCTCAGCAGTCAAATCGCGCCACAGCAGATCGGTGTACGCACGCGCGCGTCGATACTCAGCAAGTAGTTCGGCAAGCTCGCTCGTCGCGTTCATCGTGGTCCTCTCTAGGGTCATCTGGACCAGTTCGGTCGGCATACCTTTCGCTGATCTTATCGAGGTTGTTCCTGGCAATCTCTTTCTCGGCGTCCGTGGTGGCTTACCAGCATGCTCTAGGGATGCGTAGTCTAGTTTGTCTGCTGCGGATGGCGCGGTGGGCTTGGTTGGTTTGCGAGGTGGGTAGGCCGGTTGCGCTTTCCGAAAGCCTGTCCATGCCATCGGCAAGCTTGTTGAATTTTCGATCTTCATCGTGATGGTTTCGGACGCCGACCCATCGACGATCTTATTGGTAAGATTGAAAAACGGACTAGGCGCTGAGCCGTGCTGATATTTATCTCTCGCTAGGGGTAGAAT
>DASQVU010000473.1:0-4446 GCA_035640615.1 Pseudonocardiaceae bacterium | reverse complement strand
AGCACCTCGGCCACGTCCGCACCCGTCGAGGTTCGCCCGAGCGAGAACCGCAGCGAGGCGCGTGCCGCCGCCGGCGTGGCACCCATCGCCAGCAGCACGTGCGACGGCTGCGCCACGCCTGCGGTGCAGGCCGCCCCCGTGGAGCATTCGATCTCGCGGGCGTCCAGCAGCATCAGCAGAGATTCGCCCTCGCAGCCGGGGAAGGTGAGGTGGGCGTTGCCCGGCAACCGCGAGGGGCCGCCGTCGATCAGGCTCACACCGGGATCGCCGTTGAGTACCGCATCGGGCACCCGGGTCATGATTCCGTCCACCAGCTGGTCGCGCAGCTTGCTGATGGCGAGCGCGGTTCGTGGCAGCGCCTGGACAGCGTGCCGGACCGCGGTGGCCAACCCGACGATCGACGGCACATCCAGGGTGCCGGACCGCACATCGCGCTCCTGGCCGCCGCCGTGCAGCAGCGGGGTGGCGGCCACCTCCCGGCCCAGCAACAGCGCCCCGGCGCCGTAAGGGCCACCCAGCTTGTGCCCGGTCAGGGTGAGCGCCGCGGCGCCGGAAGCACCGAAGTTCACTGGCAGCTGGCCGACCGCCTGCACCGCGTCGGTGTGCAGCGGCACCCCGTAGCCGGCCGCGATCTCGGCCAGCTCCCGGATCGGCGACACGGTGCCGACCTCGTTGTTCGCCCACATCACTGTGACCAGAGCCACCGAGTCGGGGTCGCGCGCGAGCGCGGCGCGCAGCGTCTCGGGGTGGACCCGGCCGTAGCCGTCCACCTCGAGCCACTCCACCCGGGCACCCTCGTGATCGGCCAGCCAGGAGACCGCATCGAGCACGGCATGGTGTTCGACGGTGGAAGCCAGCACCCGGACACGGCGCGGGTCAGCCGCGCGTCGCTGCCAGAACAGCCCCTTGACGGCGAGGTTGTCGCCTTCCGTGCCACCCGCGGTGAACACCACCTCGGACGGGCGGGCGCCCAGCGCTTCGGCGATGCTTTCCCGGCACTCCTCGACAGTACGACGGGCCCGGCGCCCCGACCCATGCAACGACGAGGCGTTGCCCAACGTGGACAATGCCTGGCTCATCGCCACCACCGCCTCCGGCAACATCGGCGTGGTAGCTGCATGATCAAGGTAGGTCATTGCGTTCCCAGCCTAACTGCGCGCGCCGGAAACGCCGTCTCGGGACAGGGCGCGCCGTGCACTCGACGTCACCGATGTTTCCAGGCAGCGTAGATGTCAGCGGGAATGCCGGGGGTCGAGTGCTCCGATGCCGACCCGTCGAGGACAGGAGTGCCGTGAAGCTGGGTTTGCATTACTGGAACTACTCAACGCCGGCCGATCCGGCCGCGATCGCGCCGACTCTGGCGCAGACGGCGCAGGTTGCCGAGCAGGGTGGCGTGTCCTCGTTCACCGTGATGGATCACTTCTTCCAGATGGAACACCGGGGCACCGCGGACGAGCCCATGCTGGAGGGCTACACCACGCTTGGATACCTGGCCGCCAAGACCGAACGGATGGCGCTGGGCTTACTGGTCACCGGCGTGATGTACCGCTATCCCGGACTGCTCGCCAAGATCGTCACCACGCTGGACGTGCTGTCCGGTGGCCGCGCCCGGTTGGGTATCGGGGCCTCCTGGTACGAACGCGAGCAGCACGGTCTCGGCGTGCCGGTGGTGCCGGTCGCCGAGCGCTTCGAGCGGCTCGAGGAGACCTTGCAGATCTGCCTGCAGATGTGGAGTGACAACAACGGCCCCTTCCACGGGCGGCACTACCAGCTGGCTGAGACGCTGTGCGTGCCGGCACCGCTGAGCCGTCCCCGGCCCCCGATCATGATCGGTGGTGGCGGCGAGAAGAAGACGCTGCGGTTGGCGGCCCGCTACGGCGACGCCTGCAACGTATTCGGCACCAGCCCGGCCGACGTGGCCCACAAGCTCGACGTGCTGCGCGCGCATTGCGCGACTGAGGGCACGGACTACGCGGCGATCGAGAAGACCGTGCTGGTGCTGCGGCCGGTGCTCGAGGAGACGGACGCCTTCCTGGCCGATGTCGAGCAGTACGCGGCGCTAGGCGTGAGCGAGCTGCAAGTGATGCCCGACCGGTACCCGGTCGAGTTCGCCGAGCAGCTCGCCCAGCGGGTACTGCCGAGGCTGCCCGGCAGCGGCTAGGTCATCCCTTTCGCTTGGTGATCGCCTCGGTGAGTTGCGGGGCGATGGTGAACAGGTCGCCGACCACGCCGAAATCGGCGATCTCGAAAATCGGCGCCTCCGGGTCCTTGTTGACCGCGATGATGGTCTTGGAAGTCTGCATTCCGGCGCGATGCTGGATGGCTCCGGAGATTCCCAGCGCTACGTAGAGCTGGGGGGAAACCGTCTTGCCGGTCTGCCCAACCTGGAACTGGTGCGGGTAGAAGCCGGAGTCGACGGCTGCCCGGGAGGCTCCCACCGCAGCGCCGAGCGAGTCGGCGAGCTTCTCGACGATCGCGAAGTTGTCCGCCGAGCCGACGCCGCGCCCGCCCGAGACCACCACGCTGGCTTCGGTGAGCTCGGGGCGGTCAGCACTTTGCACCGGCCGGCGCTCGATGATCTTCGCTGTGGTGGCCGCGTTCACCGCAGGAACCTCGATGATCTGCTCGACGGCCGCGCCCGGCGAGGAGACCGGCTCGATGGATCCCGCGCGGACGGTGATCACCGCGACCGGCGTGGTGGCTCTGGACTTGGCGAGGTACGAGCCGCCGAACACGGAGTGCGTCGCAGTACCGTCCTCGGCAAGCTCGACAACGTCCGAGAGCAGGCCCGATCCGGTGCGCACAGCGAGCTTGCCGGCGATCTCCTTGCCATCCGCCGAGGCGGCGATGAGTACTGCCGCCGGCCGCACCGACGCGACCAGCTCGGCAAGCACTCCGACGGCGGGCGCCATGAGGTACTGGCTAACCTCGTCGGACTCGGCGACGTAGATCTTGGCGGCACCGTAGGCCGCCAGCCGGTCGGACAGCTTGCCGGCGGTGCCGGGCGTGGCGACGACCACGGCCGCCGGCTCGCCCAGCCGCGCAGCAGCCGTGAGCAGCTCGTTGGTGACCTTCTTGACCTCGCCGCCGGAATGTTCGACGAGGACCAGGACCTCAGCCATGACGGTTCTCCTGTCGCAAAACGCGGCGCGCTCAGATCAGCTTCTGCCCGACCAGGTACTGGACCAGCTGAGCAGCTCCATCTCCTTCGTCGGTGATGATCTGCCCAGCCGACCGCGGCGGGCGCGGCGCAGACTCGATCACCGTCGAGGTGGCCGCTGCCAACCCCACTTCACTGGTCGCTATCCCCACATCGGCCAGCGATAAGGTACGAACCGGCTTCTTCTTCGCGGCCATGATGCCCTTGAACGAGGGATACCGTGGTTCGTTGATCTTCTCGTTGACGCTGACCACCGCGGGCAGCTCGGCCTGCAGGACGGTCACCCCCTCGTCGGTGTCCCGCTCGACGGTCACTGTGTGCCCCTCGATGGTGACCTTGCGGGCGTGGGTCAGCTCGGGCAGGCCGAGCACGTCGGCGACCATCGCCGGGATGGCGCCTACGGTGCCGTCGGTGGCTTCGTTGCCCGCGATGATGAGATCGACGTCGCCGAGCGTGCCGATGACCTTGGCTAGCGCTTTGGCGGTCTGCACCGCGCAGGACCCGTGGAGTCCGTCATCGGCGAGATGCACACCGGAGTCCGCGCCCATCTGCAACGCCTTACGGACGGCGTCGGTGGCGCGCGGCGGGCCCATGGTCACCACGGTGACCTCACCGCCACCCGCTTCTTTGATCCTGAGAGCTTCCTCGACCGCGCGCTCGTTGATCTCGTCCAGCACGACGTCGGCCGAGGCGCGATCCAACGTGTGGTCAGAATCGGTCAGCCTGCGCTCGGACCACGTGTCCGGCACCTGCTTGATCAGAACCACGATGTTCATGCAGCCTATGTTACCGACCAGTAGCCCCGCCGCCTACCGCCACGTGAGCACCCTCACTGGCCTTCCTTCTGCCGCAGTCTGGATGCAGACTGCGATTTTCCGGCCCCCTTCTACCGCGGTCTGCATCCAACGTGCGGTAGAAGAAGGCATGCGACGGCTGGTGGGCGTGCTGGGGTGTGTTGTGGGCTTGCTGCTGTTGGGGGGATGGACGCAGGCCGCGCCGGGTGGGCCGGTCATCGTGCGCGGACCGGCGGCCCTGCCCCGGATCGCGTTGACGTTCGATTCGAACATGACCGACGCGATGCTCCAGTCGCTGGCCAGCGGGAAGGTCAAGTCCTACGCCAACGTTGCGGTGATCGACGAGCTGCAGCGCGGCCACATCCCGGCGACATTCTTTCTGGCCGGTAAGTGGGTTGAGCGCTATCCCGAGCTCACCCGCAGGATCGCCGCCGACCCGAACTTCGAGCTCGCGAGCCACTCCTACGCCCATCTCGGTTTCACCGACCATTG
>DASQVU010000472.1:0-7964 GCA_035640615.1 Pseudonocardiaceae bacterium | reverse complement strand
GGGGCGGCTCGCGGTCCAGCTCGGCCAGGACCGACGCGATCAGAATGCCACCGGCCGACGGCGGGGGGTTCGTCCGCACGCGCAGGCCGCGGTAAGGGATATCGATCGGCTCGCGTGGCACCACCGCATACGCTGCGAGGTCAGCCGGTGACAGTGTGCCGCCGCGCTCACCGACCCACTCGCACACGGCCGTGGCGATCTCGCCGGTGTAGAACGGCGCCGCACCCTCGACCGCAAGTCGCTCCAGGCCCGCAGCCACATCCGGCAGGCGCAGGACCGCACCCTCGCGCGGCGGTGTCTTAGCGTATAGGGCGCTCGCCTCCGGGGAGCTTGCGATGATCGGTGATAGCAGCTCAAGGATGTCGACCTGACGGGCGTTGAGCGCCACGCCGTCACGAGCCATCCGCACTGCGGGCGCCACCAGCTCGGTCAGGGGCAGCGACCCAAAGCGCGCGTGCGCAGCGCAGATCCCCGCCGGGCAGCCGTAGGTACCCACCGAGGCGGCACCCACATGGAAGATCTGGACCACGTCGCCGAAGACCACTGAGACCGGCACGAGATCGGCGCGGCGCGGCGGATCGCCGCCGCGCCCGGGCGCCTCAACGAAAAAGTCCAGCAACACATCGTCCCCACCGGGCGTAGCGACGAGCATGTAGCCGCCAGCGCCCAGGCCCGTGAGCAGCGGCTCGCACACGAAGGACGCGCACATCGCAGCAAGGGCGGCGTCGACCGCGTTACCACCCGCACGCAGCGCGCTCGCGCCCGCTTCGGCAGTCAGCGGATGCCCGGCGGCCACGACTCCCCGCGTCATCGCGGCAGTCTTACCCGAGCGGTCCGCGGGCGTACCGGCGGGTCCGCGCTGTCAATCGCGGAGCCATTCAGCGTTGAGGCGCCGGGCCAGCTCGAGGGATGCCTGCGCTCGGTGTCGGGACGCAAGGCTGACCTCCACAGCGCTCAGTACACCGACCCACCGCAACACGTTGTCCGCTGGGATGCCCAGCGCGGCGGCGATAGCGCCGGCCCGCTGAGGTGCTTGCGCGACCGGAACCTGCGTCAGCGCCCACTGCGCGGCGTCGTAGGTGGGATCTCCCGCGCAGGGAATCGGGTCGATGGCCAGCGGGCCGCGGTCATGAGAAAGCAAGATGTTCTTGCTCATCAGGTCTCCGTGGCACAGCCCTGGCAAGCCCTCAAGCGTCCCCGCCAGTTCGACGGCGGCGCACCGCGCTCGCCAGATGTCCGCCGCTGAGAGCAACCGGTGACGGTTCTCCCCGGCTCGCTCGAAACGCAGGTGTACCGCCTCTGCGAGGGACGGCATTCCTGCCGGCACCGGGCGACGCGATAACGCAGTCAGTAGCGCGGCGAGGTCCGCAGTGGTCATGCCAGTCGCAGCCCTACCCGGCGACACCCGCTCCAGGAGCAAGGCGTGCGCGTCATCGGAGGCAGCCAGCAACCGGATAGCGCCGCGCCCATCCCAGGCCCCAAGCGCCGCCGCCTCGTGCCCCGACCAGCGTGACCACGGCGGCGCGAGCTTGAGGACCGCGGGACCGTCCCGACGCTCAACCGCGTAGACGACGCTGACCGAGCCGCCTCGCAGCGGTGTGCCCAGCACAAGGTCCCACCGCTGCGCCCACCCCCGCGCAATGTCCAGGACCTGGTCCAGCCAAGCCCGCGCCTGAAGTCCGTGACAGTCCAGCCAGCGCTGAGCCACGAGCTGCTCGACCACCTCGGCATCAGAATGCTTGACACGAAGCCTGCCCGGCACCTCATCACCATCCCAGACTTCTCTGCCCCCTGAGGAGGTGAAGCTCGATACTGCAGGTGTAAAGAAAAGCAGAGACGGGCATCTTTGTCCGGCAGCAGGTTCGCAACCCCCGAGAGGCAATGCAAATGAACAATGCAGACAAGGATCTAGACGAGGCCGCGGAACCATTTATGGAACAAGCCAAGGATGCGCTCGGCGATGCCGCCGGCGGCGACAATGCGGACAACCCTGCGAATCCGTCGCTCGGTGATGACGGACCACAGCCTTCGAACGGTCCGAGTTGATGTCAGCTACGAGCGCAACGCGGTTGGTCAGATGCGAGAACTGCGGGCGGGAGAATCGGGTACCCGTGGCTGCGCGAGGCAAACCGCGGTGCGGGAACTGCAAGGCGTTGCTGCCGTGGATTGTCGACGCCGGTGACGACGACTTCACCCAGATCGTCGAGCAGGCCACCGTGCCGGTCCTGCTGGACTTCTGGGCTACCTGGTGCGGCCCGTGCCGAAGGGTCAGCCCCGCGCTGGAGCAGCTGGCGAAGGAAAGGGCCGGCCAGCTCAAGCTGGTGAAAGTCGACACCGACCAGGCACCGAAGCTGGCAGAGCGTTTCTCGGTGCAAGCGGTGCCAACCCTGATGGTGCTTTACCGCGGCAAAGTGATCGCCCGCCAGGCGGGAGCCGCTCCGGTGGACGCCCTGCGGCGTTGGCTGGATAGCGCGATTGGCCACATCTCCTCGGCATCTTGAATCTGGAGGTAACTGATGGACCTGCGTAGGAAAGCTCGGCAACTACCGCTGCGATTGGCCGCTGGAAGCTACGTGCTCAACTCTGGGCTATCCAAGTGGGAGACCGACGAGGCCACTGCCAAGCAGTTAAAAGGCTTCGCCGCAGGCACTTACCCCTTCCTGGCCAAGCTAGACCCGCGGTTATTCGCGAAGACCCTATCCGCCACCGAGATCGCCGTCGGGACCGCGGTGGCATTGCCGCTCGTGCCCTCCGCTGTCGCCGGAGCAGCCCTGACCGGGTTCGCGCTTGCCCTCCTCGGGCTCTACCTGCGGACCCCAGGGATGCGGGAGCAGGGCAGTCTGCGACCCACGCCGCAGGGCATCCCGCTGGCCAAGGATGTTTGGTTAGCAGGCATCGGGGCATCTCTGTTCATTGACGGTTTAATTAAACGGGGCAGCCGGCGATGAGCCGAAGCACCCCGCTAGACACAGTTTCATAGGGAAGGAACCCGGTATGGCCGAGCAGGGCCTGGTGAGGTGGTTCGAGACTCTCAGCTCGGGTGACGTCGACCTGGTCGGCGGCAAAAACGCCTCGCTCGGAGAGATGATCCAAAAACTGTCGCCGAAGGGCATCCGAGTACCGGGTGGGTTCGCCACCACCGCCGAGGCGTACTGGCAGTTCCTGGATGTCAACAACCTGCGCACCGCCATCTCCGAGCAGATTGAGGCGTGGCACCGCGGCGCACACCTGGCGCAAGTGGGCAAGGCCATCCGCCGGATGATATTGGACGCCGAGTTTCCCCCACAGCTCGCCGAGGCGCTCACGGACGCGTACCGGGAACTCGGGGTTCGCTTGCAGCGGGAGAACCCAGACGTCGCGGTGCGCAGCAGCGCCACCGCGGAGGACCTTCCCGAAGCCAGCTTCGCCGGTCAACAGGAGACCTTCCTCAATATCAGGGGTGAAGCGGCGTTGCTGGATGCCTGCAAGCGGTGCTACGCGTCCCTGTTCATGGACCGGGCGATCAGCTACCGGCAGAACCACGACTTCGACCACCTCAAGGTAGCCCTGGCCATCGGCGTGCAGAAGATGGTCCGCTCCGACCGGGCCGGCGCGGGAGTGATGTTTTCCCTCGATACCGACAGCGGCTTCCCGCGAGTCGTGCTCGTCAACGCGTCGTGGGGTCTGGGCGAGTCCGTGGTCGCGGGGAAGGTGGACCCGGACGAGTACCTGGTCTTCAAGCCACTGCTCGGCAACGAAGAATTGACCCCGGTGATCTCTAAGGAGGTTGGGCGCAAGCGATCCAAGATGGTCTACAGCGACTCCGGCGACGAGTCGACAAAGACCGTCGAGACAACCCAGACCGAACGGTTGGCCCTCGTCCTGGATGACCAGGAGATACTGCAGCTGGCCAGGTGGGCAACCGTGATCGAGGACCACTACGGCGGTCCGACCGACATGGAATGGGCCAAGGACGGCGAGAGCGATGAACTCTTCATCGTCCAAGCGCGGCCCGAGACGGTGCAGGCGCGCAAGGACGCCTCGATCATGCGGTCATACCGGCTCAGCCAGCGCGGTAGGCGGTTGACCAGAGGTCTGGCCATCGGTGACGCCATTGCCGCCGGGAAGGTCTGCAAGCTTCGCAGCGCCGCCGAAATCGACCGGTTCAAAGACGGCGCCGTGCTGGTCACCGGTATTACCGACCCGGATTGGGAGCCGATCATGAAGCGCGCCGCGGCCATCGTCACCGACCACGGTGGCCGCACCTCCCACGCCGCCATTGTGAGCCGGGAGCTGGGCGTGGCCGCCGTTGTCGGGACCGGTAATGCCACGGCCATCCTGTCGGATGGGCAGGAGATCACTGTCTCGTGCGCCGAAGGCGACACGGGGGTTATCTACCAGGGCATCCTCGACTACGAGGAACGTGACATCGATCTCGCTGACATCCCCACCACGACGACTGAGGTCATGCTGAACATGGCCGATCCCTCAGCTGCCTTCCGGTGGTGGCGCCTACCGGCCGACGGGGTAGGTCTGGCCCGGATGGAGTTCGTCATCAACAACCAGATTCAGATCCACCCGATGGCGCTCGTCCACTTCGACGAGCTTGAGGACACCGACGCCCGTGACCGGATTGCCGAGATGACCCGTGGTTACGACGACAAAACCGAGTTCTTCGTCGCACGCCTAGCCTCCGGGGTCGCCCGCATCGCGGCCACCTGGTGGCCAAAGTCGGTCATCGTCCGGATGAGCGATCTCAAGACGAACGAATACGCCAGGCTCATCGGCGGTACGGCGTTCGAGCCGGGCGAGGAAAACCCCATGCTCGGCTGGCGTGGATCAAGCCGCTACTACAGCGAGGGTTACCGGCAGGGTTTCGGCCTGGAATGCCAGGCCATCCGGCGGGTCCGCGACGACATGGGGCTGACCAACACGATCGTCATGATCCCGTTTTGCCGCACCCCGGAGGAAGCCGACCGAGTCCTCGAGGTCATGGCCGAGCACGGCCTGTCGCGTGGGCGCAATGACTTGCAGGTCTACGTGATGGCGGAGATACCGTCCAACATCCTGCTCGCCGAAGACTTCGCCGATCGCTTCGACGGGTTCTCCATCGGCAGCAACGATCTCACCCAGCTCATGCTCGGCGTCGACCGAGACTCTGAACGGCTGGCACCGCTGTTCGACGAGAACAGTCCAGCTGTCACGAGAAGCGTCGAACAACTGATCGACTCAGCCCACCGCAAGCACCGCAAGGTGGGTCTATGCGGTCAGCGACCCAGCGACGACCCGGACTTCGCCCGCTTTTTGGTCGGCGCCGGCATCGACTCCATCTCCGTCACGCCGGACAGCTTCCTCCAGGTGAAGAACAACGTCGCGGCCGCCGAGCAGCAACAGCAGACGTAGGCGATCCCAACTTTTTCAACATCGTGGGTGTCGTGAACTCGACCACACCGACGTTTCAGTTCATCCGGATGTCGCTTCCGTCGAGTTCAGGACATCGGCTAGCACCCTCCTAATCCGAATTATGGTTGAGGTCAGCTCGCGTGGAGGAGCCGGTGCAATGAAGCAACCCGGGGTGGAGCAGGCCGAGCTCACCGTTGGGCAACTTGCCGCCCGTAGCGGTGTGGCAGTCTCGGCGCTGCACTTCTATGAGCGTCAAGGCTTGATTAGCAGCCGGCGCACCACGGGCAACCAGCGCCGCTACAAGCGGGACGTGCTGCGGCGGGTGGCGCTGATCCGCGTCGCCCAGCGAGTCGGGATTCCGCTAGCTGAGGTCGCCGCCGTGCTGGCGCTGCTGCCGGAAAATCGCACCCCTACCCGGCGCGATTGGCAACGAATATCCCAACGGTGGCAGGGCGAACTTGAGGCGCGCATCCGGCATCTACAACAGCTGCGCGACAGCTTTACCGACTGCGTGGGGTGCGGCTGCCTGTCCATCGACCGCTGCCGCTTGGCCAATCCCGCTGACCGGCTGGCCAGCCACGGCGCGGGCCCCCGACGGCTGCTCGAACCGGACTCGGCTAGCGGCCTCGGCTCCCGCATCGAGAGACGTGGATCACCCGCCTATTGACCTGAAGTGCGCTTGAGGTTGCAGGCTGGCGTCATGTCCACAACGACCGCACCGGGCCAGCCGCTGGTTGCCAGCCGGTACCGCTATGAAGACCTTCAGGTGTTGATGACCCGCATGACTGGCGACGAGAAACACGGCCCTAGCGCCACCTCGACCCTGGATGTGCTCTGGGTGCTCTACGACCGGGTGCTGCGCGTCACGCCGTCGACCCTCGAGGATCCGGACCGGGATCGGTTTTTGCTGTCCAAGGGACATGGCCCGATGGCGTTCTACGCGGTGCTGGCCGCCAAACGGTTCATCCCGGTGGAGCACCTGGATACCTCCGGCCAGTTCAGCTCCCCGTTGGGCTACCACCCGGATCGGATGCTGGTACCTGGTGTGGAGGTTTCCAGCGGGTCACTCGGCCACGGACTGCCGATCGCGGTCGGTGTCGCGCTGGGACAACGCATCCAGCGCTTCGGTGGCCGCACCTACGTGCTGGTCGGTGACGCCGAGCTGGACGAGGGCACCAACCATGAAGCGATCGCCTACGCCGGTAGTACCGGGCTGGACGGCCTGATCGCGATCGTGGTGGATAACCAGTCCGCCACCCACGGGTGGCCCGGTGGGATCGCTGCCCGATTCAGCGTGAACGGCTGGTCCACCGCGACCGTGGACGGTCGTGACCATCAAGCCCTGCACACCGCCCTGATCGCCTCGTCACCAGGCCGACCGCACGCCGTGGTGGCTGTGGTGCCACCGAAGGAGTGACCACAATGACCGCAGCGGCGCGCACCGAAGAGATCACCATGCGCAGCAGGTTCGTCGACACCGTCACCGAACTGCTGGACGAGGAAGCCAGGACCGTAGTGGTACTGGCGGACATCTCGGCGAGCCTGTTCACCGAACAAGCCGAACGGCACCCAGGCCGGGTCCTGAACGTGGGTATCCGCGAGGCGCTGATGGTCAGCGTGGGCGGTGGGCTAGCCCTGAGCGGCCTGCGCCCGATCATCCACACCTACGCGCCGTTCCTGATCGAGCGTTGCTACGAACAGATCAAGCTAGACATTACCCACCAGGGACTGACCGCAGTGCTGGTCAGCGTCGGAGCGTCCTACGACTGGACCGAGGGCGGCCGGACGCACCAGTCTCCCAGCGACGTGGCCCTGCTGGATTCACTTCCTGGCTGGACCGTGCACGTGCCCGGCCACCCGGACGAGTTGCCGCCGCTGCTGCGCACTGCGGTGCGCAGCGACGACTCGGTCTACCTGCGACTGTCCACCCGGAGTAACGCTGCGCCCCGGCCAGCGGCCCGCAACGGACGGCTGGATGTGCTGCGGCGGGGCGGGCGGGCTCTGGTACTCGCGGTCGGGCCGATGCTCGACCCGGTACTGGCCGCCACCGCCGGCCTGGACGTCAATGTCGCGTACACGAATACGGTGCGGCCACTGGACCTCGCCGGTGTGCGGGAGCTGGCTGGGGCCGACACCGTGGTGCTGGTCGAGCCCTACCTGGCCGGCACCTCAACCCGGCTGATCAACCAGGCGCTATCGGACCGTCCGCACCGCGTCCTCGCGCTGGGTGTCAGCCGGGCCGAGCAGCGCCGGTACGGCACGCCCGAACAGCACGAC
Source organism: Pseudonocardiaceae bacterium (assembly GCA_035640615.1). Lineage (GTDB taxonomy): Bacteria > Actinomycetota > Actinomycetes > Mycobacteriales > Pseudonocardiaceae. The sequence continues at coordinate 305 of DASQVU010000472.1, read as the reverse complement.
GTGCTGCACGGGCTGGACGCCGCTGGCCTGCGCCGCTCCGTCTCTGAGTTCCTCACCGACTTCTGAGCTCGGATCACCGACGACGTGCTTGAAACACGCAACGGCCGCCGATCCCGGACGGCCGAATGCCGGGGACTCCGCCAGGATCAGTACCGTGGTGGGTAGTCATCTGCAGCCACCGGTGGCGGCTCTACGGCAACTGAGCGGCGCCGCCAATAGAAGACCAGACTCAGCAATAATCCCAGCGCGCCCACCGCGGCGAGGATCCACCCCACCAACTGCAGGTCCACGCCGGACACGCTGAC
>DASQVU010000471.1:0-2272 GCA_035640615.1 Pseudonocardiaceae bacterium | reverse complement strand
CTCGTCAATCTTGGTCAGGTTACGGCGCAGCGAATCCTCGCTGACCAATTTGTCCAGGCCAAGCAGCGGCGGATTCACCGCATCGCAGCGGAGCGCAGTAACGTGGGTGTAGCGGTAATGGCCGGCCAACGTCGAAAGCAGCAGCGTTCCAAGCAGGTCGCGCTTGCGCGGGGCATTCGGACTGCGCAGCATCAGCGGGCAGTCGGCCACCCAGGCATCAAACAGGCCACCCTGCTTCAGGTAGTCGATGAAAAACGGCAACTGCCCAAGCGGGGTGACCGGGGTGGTGGCGTCCCATTCCACACGCACCCGGCCGCCAAACGTGTCCGCAACAGCGATCCGCTCCTCAACCGGCACTTGTTCACCCGCAGGGTGACGGGCCATTTCGATCGCGTTTGCGTCCATTCCAGCCAAATCCGCCGATTCGGCCGGGCGGCGCAATCACCCAACTGCCGGATTCAGGATGAACCGTTGCCGCGCCGCACGTCTTATCAAGGTCGACGTCCACCTCGCCAACAGAGGCGTGGTCGGTGAATGGCCCGTTCCGCAGCATCACGCGCCATGCGGCGCAGACGCCATCCCGCAGCTCATGCGCCCGCGTATACGACCCTGTCGCGAGGAGGCCGAAGAAGACCCCGATGACGTCCCCGTAGATGCCCTCGTTGTAATAGGCGGGCGCACCCCGGTAGCGTTCGCCGACGGCTTCGAGGCCCTTGCTGATGACGCGGTTCGTCTCGCCCCTCGGCGGGAAGGGAAGGCTAACCCAAGTCAGGGGTTTTCCACGTTGACCGAAGCAGGTGGCGCCTGCCTCAACCCACAGTCAGTCCATCCACTGAGGACACGACGCGCGCCTCCTGCCCGGGGATGACGGGAGCGTGATCAGGCCTGCCGGCACGATACTCCTCAGGGACGAAATGCCGCGTCAGCCTCAAGTAGTCCAGCAGCCGCCACCGCGAGGTCACCGTCACCCGGTTGTGCCGGTTCTTGTACCAGCTGGTCACGCCGGGGTGCGCCCAGACCATGTTCCGGCACTTCTCGTCCACCAGCTTGTTGTAGCCATCGTGGACATCGGCGCGGACTTCAAGCGTCGCGTAGCCGTTCTCGACCATCTCCCGCAGCGCCTGGGTGATGTAGCGGACCTGGCACTCCGTGTGGAAGATGATGCTGCCACCGTGCGCCAGATTGGTGTTCGGTCCATAGGTGAGGAACAGGTTCGGAAAGCCAGGGACGGTTATGCCAAGGTAGGCGCGCGGGTCGTCATCGCCCCAGATGTCCCGGATCGTGCGGCCGTTGCGCCCTCTGATGTCCATGGGCCAGAGCATCCTAGATGCCTGAAAGCCTGTCGCCATGATGATCACGTCGACCGGGTGCACGGTGCCGTCCTCCATCACGATCGAGTCCTCGGTGACATGCGAGATCGAGCCCGTCACCAGCCCGACGTTGGATCGCTTGAGCATCCGGTACCAGTAGTTGTCGCGCAGCATGCGTTTGCCATAGGGCGGGTAGCCGGGGATGACCTTGGCAAGCAGCGCCTTGTCGTCGTCGAGTTCCGCGCGAACGTATCCGATGATCAGCTCGCGCATCTTGTGGTTCGCCTCGTTCAGCGAGCTGTCGGGCATCGGCCAGTTCGGGTCCATCTGCAGGGAGGCGTGGAAGCCGTCGGACCCCGCCCAGAACAGCTGGAAGCGCAGCCAGTTCGCGAAGTAGGGCAGGTTCTCGAGCGCCCACAGGTTTCCCGGGCTGACCGGCTTGTGGTAGTTTGGGTTGTGCATCAGCCAGTGCGGGGTGCGCTGAAACACGACCAGGCGCTCGACGTCCGGGGCGATCGTCGGACCCGCCTGGACGGCGCTCGCGCCGGTGCCGATCATGGCCACCCGCTTGCCCCCGAGATCGACCGTCCGGTCCCAGCGGGCGGTGTGGAAGACCGGCCCCCGGAACAACGGCAGGCCGGCGATCGGGGGAATGGACGGGCGGTTGAGCTGCCCGACCGCGGTAATGACGGCGTTGCAGTCGATCGTCCCGACACCGCCGTCGCGCCCGCGAGCCGTGATGCGCCAGCGGGCCTCGCCCTCGTCGAACTCGGCGGCCACCACCTCCGTGCCGAAGCGGATATACTTACGGACGTCATACGTGTCGGCGGTTGCGTTGATGTAGGCCAGGATCTCGTCTCGCTGCGAGAAGTGGCGTGACCACTTGTTGTTCGAGTTGAAGGAGTACGAGTAGAAGTGGTTTGGCGTGTCGACGGCGCAGCCGGGATACGCGTTTTCCAGCC
>DASQVU010000470.1:0-5861 GCA_035640615.1 Pseudonocardiaceae bacterium | reverse complement strand
GCGACATCCGCCGGTCCGGCCGTCGCCATCTCCTTCGTCATCGCCGGCGTCGTGTGTGCGCTGGCCGCGCTGTGCTAAGCCGAGTTCGCGAGCACCGTGCCGGTGGCCGGCTCGGCCTACACCTTCTCCTACGCCAGTCTCGGCGAGTTCGTGGCGTGGATCATCGGCTGGGACCTTGCGCTCGAGCTCGCGCTCGGTGCCAGCACGGTGGCCGTCGGCTGGTCATCCTACTTTGCGGATGTGATGAAATCGGCGGGCATCACCATTCCGGCGTGGGCATACGGCGGTGCGCACAACATTGTCGCGGCCATCATCGTTCTCGTCCTCACTGCGGTGATCTGCCTGGGCATCAAGATCTCCTCGCAAGTCAATGTGGTGATCGTCGCCGTCAAGGTCGCCATCGTGCTGTTCGTGATCGTCGCCGGCTGCTTCTATATCAAAGCCAGCAACTATTCGCCGTTCATCCCGCCGGCCGGTTCGGTAGGTGCCGGGGGTGCGCAGAGTACGCCATCGCTGCTGCAGGATCTTGGCGTCTCGCCCGGTTCCTTCGGCATCTCAGGTATCTTCACCGGCGCCGCACTAGTGTTCTTCGCGTTCATCGGATTCGATATCGTCGCGACTGCCGCGGAGGAGACCAGAAAGCCACAGCGAGATATGCCTATCGGCATCCTCGGCTCGCTGGGCATCTGCACCGCACTCTACGTCGCCGTGTCCCTGGTAGTCACCGGGATGGTGAAATACACCGACATCAAAATCAATGCGCCGCTGGCTGAGGCTTTCCGTTCTGTGGGCAAGCCGGGCTTCGCGACGGTGATTTCCATCGGGGCGCTGCTGGGTCTCACCACCGTGATGCTGATCCTCATGCTGGGGCAGAGTCGGGTCTTCTTCGCCATGAGCCGCGACCGGTTGCTACCGCCCGCGTTCGCCGCGGTGAGCCCGCGATTCGGCACCCCGGTCCGGACGACGATCGCGACGGGTATCGTCGTCGCGTTGCTCTCGACGTTCGTGCCGCTCACCGAACTCGCCGAGCTGGTGAACATCGGCACCCTGTTCGCCTTCCTTCTCGTCGCCATCGGTGTCATAGTGTTGCGCCGTACCCGCCCGGACCTGCCGCGGGCGTTCCGCTGCCCGGGCGTGCCAGTGGTACCTATTCTCGCGGCCCTGGCATCGTTTTATCTGATGCTCAATCTGCCGGGAGCGACCTGGCTGCGGTTTGTCATCTGGATGGTGATCGGGTTCTTCGTGTATTTCACCTACAGCGTCCGGCACAGCAGGCTGGTCACTGACCCGAACTACTCCCAAGCCGCGCTGGCCGCGCGCAAGAGCGGATAGCCGGCCACCAGAGCACGCCGATTCGAGCCCATGGTCGACATCGAGACTGGAGTCTCAGATCCTGTCGATTTCCTGCGGCGTGGCTGGACCGCTACGAGTCTCGCCAGCACTGCCGCGCCGCGGTGTACGCGCCGCTGGCGTTGTGGGACGTGTTGTTGCCGGTGATCGGGGGCCGGCTCAAGATCACTCCCAGCTATCCAGGCACCCTGGGGGGCGCCTCGATACCGCTCGTTCAACCCGATCGGCTGGTGCGTCGAGCTCAAGCCGCATTGATGCCGCCGGTAGGGACCGGGTGAGCCCGGTCAGGGTTGGAAGCGGTAGCCCATGCCGGGCTCAGTGACCAGGTGGCGCGGATGTGAGGCATCGGCTTCCAGCTTGCGGCGCAGTTGGGCGAGGTAGACGCGCAGGTAGTGGGTTTCCGTGTGATAGCGCGGACCCCACACCTCGCTGAGCAGCTGGCGCTGGCTGACGAGCTTCCCCTGGTGGCGCACCAGCAGCTCGAGGATGCCCCACTCGGTGGGGGTCAGATGCACCACGGCGCCGTCGCGGGTGACCTGCTTGGCGGCCAGGTCGATGTCTAGCGTGCCGGCGTGCACGACCGCCTCTTCCGTGCGGGCGTGCGTGGTGGCCCGGCGGACCGCGGCGCGCAGCCGGGCCAGCAGCTCGTCCATGCCGAAAGGCTTGGTGACGTAGTCGTCGGCACCGGCGTCGAGCGCCTCGACCTTGTCGCTGGAGTCGGTCCGCGCGGACAGCACGATGATCGGGGTGGTGCTCCAGCCGCGTAGCCCGGTGATCACGCCGGTGCCGTCCAGGTCGGGCAGCCCGAGATCGAGCACGATGACGTCCGGGTGATTGTGGGCCGCAATGTGCAGGGCGCTGCGCCCGTTGGGCGCGGTCAGCACGGTGTAGCCCCGGGCGGCTAAGTTGATCTTCAAGGCGCGCACGAGGTGTGGGTCGTCGTCGACCACCAGCACGCGGGTCATGTGATGCCCCCGCGGTCAGCACCGCGTGCACTGGGTAGCGAGATTGCGAGGGTCGCGCCCCCGCCGGGCGTGTCCTCGACGGTGATGGTGCCACCCATGGCGTCGGTGAATCCCTGGGCCACGCTGAGCCCGAGCCCGATGCCGCTGGTGATGTCGCGATCGCCCAACCGCTGGAACGGTGTGAACATGGTCGCGGCCGATCCTGGCGGGATACCGGGTCCGTGGTCGACCACCCGCAGCTCAACCTGGTTAGCGTGGGCGCTAGCGCGGATCGCTACCGGGGAGCCCCCGCCGTAGCGCAGTGCATTGTCGACGACGTTGGCCACAACCCGTTCCAGCAGCCCGGCATCGGCGAGCACGTGCGGCAGCGACTCGTCGATATCCACCTCGACCGCGCGGGCGCCGTCGAGCCCGGACAGCGCGCGCAGCACCACCTCGTCGTAGCCGACCGGGTGCAGCGCCGGGGTGATGGCACCGGTGGCCAGCCGCGACGAGTCGAGCAGGTTGTCCACCAGCGCATGCAGCCGGTCGGTGGACTCCTCGACGGTGGCCAGTAACTCGTCGGAGTCGGCTTCCGAGAGCCTCAGCTCGGGATCACGCAGGCTGCTGATGGCAGCTTTGATCGACGTCAGCGGGGTACGCAGGTCATGGCCAACCGCCGAGAGCAGGGCGGTGCGCAAGGCTGCGGCGTGCTTCTGCCGCTGCGCCTCGGCGGCCTCGGTGGCCATCCGCTGCTGGCGCAGCGCGAGCAGGGCCTGCCCGGCGGCGGCTTCCAGGATCAGCTGATCGGCCGCCGTCACGGCCCGGCCGACCAGGGCGAGCCGGGCATCGTCGGTCACGGTGATATCGGCGTCGGCCGCCTCCGGGCGCAGACACGGGTCGGATCCGGAGGAGGCGGCCAGCCGCCACCGGCCGTCGTAGCGTTCCAGCAGGGCTACCGAGGTGAGCGCGAAGTTTTCCCGGATCTTGTCCAGCAGCCTCGGCAGCGGATCCGGATCGCTGAGCACGGTGCGGGCATAGGAGGCCAGCAGGGACGCCTCGGTGCGGGCCCGGGCAGCCTGCTCGGCCCGCCGGGCGGCGCGGTCGACCACCATGGCCACCAGCACGGCGACCAGCAGCATCAATACGAGCGTGATCACGTTCGCCCGGTCGGCGATGGTCAGGGTGTGCAGCGGCGGGGTCAGGAAGAAGTTCAGCAGCAGCGCGCTGAGCAGTGCGGCCAGCAGCGCCGGGCCCAGGCCGCCGATCAGCGCCACGCTCACCACCGCGAGCAGGAACAGCACGACGTCGGTGGACAGCCCGAACAGGTGCGCCCCGCTCACCCCGACTGCCGTCGCCGCCGCCGGGAGCAGCACCCCGCCGACCCAGCCCAACCGCTTGCGCCAGCGCGGCAGCGCACCTCGCAGCGCAGGTAGCCGCAGTCCACCGCCGGCGTGCTCGTGGGTCACCAGGTGCACATCGATGGGCCCAGATCGCTGCACCACGGTGGCGCCGATCCCTTGGCTGAACAGCCGGGCCAGCCGGGAGCGCCGGGATGTGCCCAGCACGAGCTGGGTGGCGTTGACCCCGTGGGCGAAGTCCAGCAGCGCGGTGGGGATGTCGTCGCCGACCACGGTGTGGAAGCTGGCGCCCATCCCCTCAGCCAGCGTCCGGCAGCGGGCCAGCGCGGCCGGATGGGCACTGGCCAAACCGTCGCCGCGCAGGATGTGCAGCACCAGCAGCTCCGCGCCGATGCGGGCGGCGATCCGGCGGGCTCGCCGCACCAGCGTGTCACTTTCCGGGCCGCCGGTGATCGCCACCACCAGCCGTTCCCTGATCTCCCAGACGTCGGTGACGTCGTGCTCGCTGCGGTAGCGGCGCAGCGCCACGTCGACCTGGTTGGCCAGCCACAGCAGGGCGAGCTCGCGCAGCGCGGTCAGGTTCGCGGGACGGAAATAGTTGGCCAGCGCGGCGTCGATCTCTTCCGCGCGGTAGATGTTGCCGTGCGCCATCCGGCGGCGCAGTGCCTCCGGGGTGATGTCGACCAGCTCGATCTGCTCGGCGCGGCGCACCACCTCATCGGGCACGGTCTCGCGCTGCGCGACCCCGGTGATCCGCTCGATCACGTCCTGCAGCGACTCCAGGTGCTGGATGTTCACCGTGGACAGCACCGTGATCCCGGCGGCGAGCAGCTCCTCGACGTCCTGCCACCGCTTGGCGTGGCGGGTGCCGGGGGAGTTGGTATGCGCCAGCTCGTCAACCACCGCCACCGCCGGGCGGCGCGCCAGCACTGCGTCGAGGTCGAGCTCGGTGACGTCGCTGGCCAGGCGCCGGGGTGGCACGATCTCCAGGCCGTCGAGCAGTGCCTCGGTCTTTGGCCGGCCGTAGGTCTCGACGAACCCCACGACGACGTCGGTACCGCGCTCGGCGCGCCGCCGGGCCTCATTGAGCGCGGCGTAGGTCTTGCCCACCCCGGGCGCGGCCCCCAGGTAAAGGCGCAGCGCGCCCCGTGAGTGGCGTTGCTTGCTAGCGCACTCTCTGCCGCTCACGGGTCTCGCTCCCGAGCCAGCCCTGGCTGGTCACGCCGAGGAGATAGGGCACGTTGATCACGACCACGCCTGGGGTGAACAGCAGCCGCGCCTTGATCCGTAGCGCGCTCTGGTTGTGCAGCAAGTGCTGCCACCACCGCCTGGTGACGTACTCGGGGAGATACACCGCAATCACCGCACGTGGCTCGGTGCGGCGCAGCCGCTGGATATAGTCGGTCAGCGGGCGCAACAGGTCGCGGTAGGGCGCGTCGAGCACTTTGAGCGGCACCGGGATGCCATGTTGCTGCCAGGCGTCGGCCAGTTCGTGGGTTTCCTGCTCATCGGTGGCCATCGTGACCGCCTCCAAAACGTCCGGGCGGTTGGCCCGAGCGAAGGCCAGCGCTCGCAGCGCAGGCTTGTGCAGCCGGGAGATCAGCACCACAGCGTGGACGCTCGCCGGCAGCGTCGGCGGTGTCTGCTCTGGTGCGACCTCGGCGGTAACCCGAGCGTAGTAGCGATTGATGGCGCGCATCAGGAAGAACAGCATGATCATCGCGGCCACCGCCAGCCACGCACCGTGTTCGATCTTGGTGGCGAACACCACCACCAGCACCACCGCGGTACAGACCGCGCCAAGGAGGTTGATTGCTTGGGACCGGCGGATCGCCCGCCGCCGGGAGGGCTCACTGGACTCGGCGATCTCCCGGTTCCAGTGCCGGACCATGCCGTACTGGCTGAGCGTGAAGCTGGTGAACACGCCGATGATGTAGAGCTGGATCAACTTGTCGATGTTGGCGTCGAACCCGATGATCAAGGCGGCGGCGAACGCGGCGAGCAGCAGGATGCCGTTGGAGAACACCAGCCGGTCGCCCCGGTTGTGCAGCTGCCGGGGCAGGTAGCGGTGCTGGCCCAGGATGGAGGCCAGCACCGGGAAGCCGTTGAACGCGGTGTTCGCAGCCAGGACGAGGATCCCCGCGGTGGCTGCCTGGTACAGGTAGAACAGCACCGAGCCGCCGCCGAAGACCGACGCGGCGATCTG
>DASQVU010000469.1:0-15426 GCA_035640615.1 Pseudonocardiaceae bacterium | reverse complement strand
CGACGGACTGTTCGAGTAGCACGATTCCGTCCCGACCTCCGGCCAGCAGGCCGCAGGTCCGCAGCGCGATCCCGATCGCGCGCGGCAGGCCGGCGCGGCGGGCCAGCTGCAGCTCGGTCTGCGCCAGGTCCCGAGCTGCCAAGGGCTGCTCGGGCGCCAGGGCGATAGCCAGTGTGGAGCGCCAGGAGCAGGTGTTGGGGTTATCCAGCCTGGCTTGGTCGGCCAGCTGCCTGCACAGGCGCAGATCGGGGAGGGCCTGCGCGCGCTGATCGCCGGCCAGCCGTACCCGGGCCCGCGCTTCTAAGAACAGGATCGCAATGGGCGCCACCGCGGCGGGATCGAGGGGGACTGCGTCGATGACGGCCGCTGCCTGCGCGCAGCGGCCACGCTCGACCAAGGTCAAACCTAGGTGAGCGGCCACCACGGGAACGTCGTGAGTGAGGTTGTGCTCGGTGACCAGCTCCCACGTGGCGCGGAGGTCGGCTTCGGCCTCGGCCAGCGCGCCACGGCGCAGCGCGATCACCCCGCGCCGGCTGGTGGCAGACCCGAAACCGACCACCGAGCCGCGGGCCTGCGCATCCGCCCGCATCGCCTCGGCCAGTCCCAAAGCGCGGTCCAGCTCGTCGGTGTGAATAAGGGCCCAGCCGGCGAAAATGGCCGGAATCGCCTCGCAGGTCTCCTCGGCCAGGAAGCGACCGCCATCCCAGCCGCGCTCCACCAGCCCAGCTACCTCATGACACCGCATCCCCCGCCACGTCAGCAGACCTGCCAGGGCCAACTGCGGTGCGCGCCGAGCGGTGTCGTTGCGCGCGGCGAGTTCGCCCAGCCGCTCTAACGTGACCGCCGGGGATTCGGTCGGAGCAACCCCGCAGACCAGCTCCATCGCCTTGTGGGCGTACAGCAGGGACGCGAGATCCGCATCCCGGTCGCCGAGGTCGCGCAGCGCGGCCTGCAGCACAGCAAAGCAGCGCGCCAGGTCGACCGCGTAGAACTGCACGTTAGCCAGCTGGACGGCGAGCCGCGCGCGGGCGACCGGGTCGGTGGTGATCTGCCACGCCTGATCTAGATGATCGACGGCGGCTGGATCACGGGCGATCCGCGCCGCGCTGCCTAACTCCCCCAGCACAGCGGCGCGCAGCCCTTCGGTCGGCGGCTCGGCCCAGGCTCGACGCAGATACTTCACGGCGGTGTCGGGGGCGCCGCGGGCCAGCGCCGCGGCCGCAGCTGCGCGCAATGCCCGGACAGCGTCGGCGTCGCCCGCTGGCTCGCACGCCATGAGTTGCCCAGCGATCTGCTCGGGCTCGGCACCCTCATTGGCCAGCAGCTGGGCCGCCCGGGCATGGGCCTGGGCCCGCGCGCCGCACGGAATGTGCTCGCAGATCGCTGAACGCACGAGCGGATGGACGAACTGCAGCGGCCAGCAGTCGGTGAACAGCTCGGCCCACACCAGCGCGTCAGCCGCCTCAGCCGCGGTGTCGATGTCCAGCTCGGCCATCGTTGCCGCCAGGCGCAGCGTGCAGCCGTCGCCTAACACCGCCACCGCTTGTGCCATGCGCACCGCGGTATCGTCCAACCGTCCTAGCCGAGCCAGGACCGCTCGCTCCACCTGCTCGGGGACGCGTCCAGGCACGCTGGCCGCCTGCGCAGCGATGGGCGCAACACCGTCCGCGGCCAGGTCGAGTATCAGCTCCCGCAATGCGGACGGGTTACCACCGGTGACCTTCGCGCAGGCCGCGACGAATGTCTTGTCGGGTTGGGTGCCTAGGCCGTCGCGGATCAGCGCCGCTACGGCGGCTTCGCCGAGCGGCCCAGGACACAGGATATGCGCGCCGCTCGCGGTGATCAGTTCGGCCAGCAGCGGAGTTTGTCCGGGCCGCGGTGGCTGAATGGTGGCCGCGATGAGAACTGGCAGGCCTTCCAGCCGGTGGCACAGATAGACCAGCCACCGCAATGACGGCTCGTCAACCCACTGCAGATCATCGATCGCCAGCAATACCGGAGCGCTGCTAGTGAGGTTGGCAACCAGCCAGTACAGCCCGTGCAACGCGGCGAATGAGTCACCGGCCACGCCGCCGAGGCCGAGCAGCGGGCCGGCCAACCGCGCCGCGCCGCCCAGCAACTCAGCGCGTTGCGACTCGCTGCATCCCACCAGGGGTATCTCCAATAGCTGGCGGACCACGCCGAAGCCGAAGTCGCGTTCCAGCTCGCTGGCTCGCGCGGTCAACGTCTGCACGCCCTGCTCGCTTGCTTGCTGGCATACCGTTCGCAGCAGGCTGGTTTTGCCGATGCCAGCGGCACCTTGGATGATCAGGACGCGTCCGTGCCCGCGGTGCAGGCTTGCGATCGCCTGCTCGATGCAGGCAAGCTCCGCGCCGCGCTCCAGCAGCCCGACCCCTCCTTGGAGGTGGGTGGCTTGCTCGTCGCGGGCGTGCCGTGCCACCTGCAGCGTCGGCATCTCGTGGTCCTCCCCGCCTGCCGGCCCGAACCGGCAATCACGGGGAAAGAGGTCGTGCCCGGCTCGCGACGTACGCCAGCGGCCTTCCCGATCGTGTGAGCTTGCGTCCGGGATGCCAGTGGAGCTGAGTTCACGGCGCGCTCTGCACGACCCGAAATATCCGGCCTGAACAGGCAAAACCTCCGCAGGCAGCTCCGATGCTGCCGATGCCTCCAGCGCGGAGGGTTGACCCATGGACAACCGGCGCTGGATCCGCTCCACCATCCTGTCGTACCCAACGGTCCAGGACTGTTTCCTCGCCCGCAAGGATGCGGATGAGTTGGTGGCCTATGTGGTTGCAGAGGGATTGCTCGATGAAGCCGCATTGGCTGAATTCGTGCGCTCTCGCCATCCTGATGAGCGGCCAGCACTGACGGTAGTAGCGGTTAGCAGCCTGCCGCCCGCCCCGAATTCTGCTGATTTTACTCAGGCTGGCGCAGCGGTAATCGATGATGAGTTGGTGAATGGCTGGCAGCGCACCATCGCTAATATCTGGGGGGAAGGCCGGCTGGATGTCAATATCACCGCGGCAAGCGGAAGCCAGGGCACTATCCATATCGTCAGCGAGGCGGAACCAGCGACGATGTGCAATCCACCGGTGGCCGGCAACGGTGGCCCGGCGGTGATGTCCTTCGTCGACGGCGGCGCCGTCGATGGCGGTATTCCGAAGACGTTGGTCGAACTCTTGCTGGAAGCTGTTGACCGCCATGGAGACCATGCCATTGTGCACGTCGACGACGGGGGCGTTGCGCGTTGCCAGACATACCGGGACCTGCTCGCTGACGCCTGCCGGGTAACGCAGGGCTTGACACATCTGGGATTGAGCCCCGGCGCCACCATCATGTTGCAGCTGGACACCAGCCAGCCATTCTTCACCGGCTTATGGGGATGCCTGCTCGGTGGGTACGTTCCGGCGCTGGTGGCCGTTCCTGCGGCTTACGCCGAGGGAATTCCCGGCTCTAGCAAGGTCGAGGCGGCCTGGCGCACCCTGCATCGGCCGCCGATTCTCACCACGGCCTCGCACCAACTCGCATTGCGCAACTTCGCCGATACTCGCGGATGGGATCGGCGCATCATCGCCTGCCTGGAAGACTTGCTCGGGAACGATCCGGCGCAGCCGTACCGGGCTGGATCGCCGGACGAAGCCGCATTGATGCTGTTCACCTCCGGTAGCACCGGAGCGCCGAAGGTCGTGGTGCAGCGCCACCGTGCGATCGCCAGCCAGGTGCACGGATCCACCCGCCGCCTGGGCCTGAGTAGCACGGATGTGGTGCTCAACTGGATGCCGTTGGACCACGTCGGCAGTGTCGTCATGCTGCACGCGGCCGGCCTCGGCGCGGGTTGCCGGCAGGTGCATATCCCCACGCATTACGTGCTTGGCGACCCGTTGCGCTGGCTGGATCTGATGGCTCGTCACCGCGCCAGCGTCAGCTGGGCACCGAATTTCGCCTTCGGCCTGGTGACCGACCGCCTCGAGCAGTTCGGCCAGGACGAGTACCGGTGGGATCTGTCCTGCGTCCGGGTGATCATCAATGGTGGCGAGGCGATTTGTGCCCGCACTGCGCGCCGTTTCCTGCAGATGCTGGCGCCTGCGCGTTTGCCCGGTACCGCCATCTGGCCGGCCTGGGGAATGGCAGAGACGTCCTCGGGAGCGGTTTATTCAGAGCGCTTTTCGATGGAAACAACCAGTGATGACGACACTTTTGTCGAGCTGGGACGCTCGATTCCCGGGATCCGGCTGCGCATCGTCGACGACAACAACCGGGTGTTACCCGAGGGAAACGTTGGACAGCTGCACGTTCAGGGCGACCTGGTGACCGCCGGATACTACGAGAACCTTGCGGCGAATGCCGAGGTCTTCACCGCTGACGGCTGGTTCAATACCGGCGATCTCGGTTTCGTCAAAGGTGGCAGGTTGACGCTTACCGGCCGAGCCAAAGATGTCATCATCATCAACGGCGCGAACTACGCCAGTCATGAGATCGAGGCAGTGGTGGAGGAGCTGCCCTTTATCGACCGGTCTTATACAGCTGCCTGCGCCGTGCGTCAGCAAGGTGCCCGTACGGATCAACTCGCAGTTTTCTTCCACCTGTTGCCGGGTACGGCACACGGCCCGGCGCTGCGCACCATACGTTCGACGATCCTGCGCGAGATCGGGGTAAATCCTGATCACCTGATTCCGGTTCACCGCGAGGACATTCCCAAGACTGGTCTCGGCAAGATCCAGCGCAGTAGGCTCAGCCAGCAATACGCGCCACAACTGCTCGGCTCTGTCGGGGCCGCGGGAGAAAGTGAGCTGCCTGCCTGGTTCTACCGTCCGGAATGGAGCGCGTCGGCCGTGCCGCGCCTTGCTGGGCAGGCGTCCGGTCCGATTCTGGTGTTCCTCGATCGGCTCGGTCTGGGCCAGCTGCTGGGCGGCATCCTGCGTGGTCGGGGCCAGCCATGCGTGTCTGTGCACCAGCTAGCGAATGCGGCCTTCGCCCGCCTCAGCCGCGACGCGTTCGTCATCGATCCCGAGAACAGCGAGCACTACCGGCAGCTGGTGCGCGCAGTGACCGACCAACCACCTGCCCACGTGGTACATCTGTCGGACTACGCCGAGCACGTCGAGTTCTCGGACCTGCAAGCAATCCGGGATAGCTGCCGGGCGAGCACCGGGTGGCTGGTCCACCTCCTGACGGCTCTGGCTGGCGCCGCTTGGAATGCCCCACTGTCGTTGCGGGTCATCGGCGCCTATACCCAGCGCATCGCAGACACCGATCGGGTCACCTATACTCGCGCGCCGCTGCGGAGCTTGCTGAAGACGGCCGCGCGCGAGATTCCTTGGCTGCGCTGCCACCATCTCGACGTGGAGATCGGCGACGATAAGGGAAACGCGCAGCGTATAGTCGCCGAAATTGACGACGATACGGCCGATCCGGACGCCGCCTACCGGGCCGGCTGCAGGATGGTGCCCCGGTTGGTTTCCGTGCACCGTGCCGATGAGACGGTCACCGCGGCGCAATTCGTCACCGGCGGCCTCTACGTGCTCTCCGGCGGCATGGGCGGTATCGGCTTGCAACTCGCCCGGCACCTGCTGATCCATTACCGGGCAAAAATCCTGCTTCTCGGCCGTAGCCGCCCGGATGAGGTGGGGCTCAAAGAATTGCAGGCGATCAGTGCCGAAGTCCGATACGCCGTCGCTGACGTCACTGATGAGCAACGGGTGCGTAAATGCATCGAGCAGGCCGAACGGCACTGGGCGACAACGGTGTGCGGTGTGATCCATCTCGCCAGCCACTACACCGAACTATCGCTGCAGCAGTGTTCGGTCGATCAGCTTCTCGCCGCGCTCGAACCGAAGCTCTGCGGCGCATGGATCCTGCATAAAATCGTTGCAGACCGCCCCAATACGTCCCTGATCTTTTTCTCTTCTGCGGCGGGATACTTCGGCGCGGTCATGCAGGGTCCGTATGCCGCCGCGAACACCGCGCTCGATGCTTTCGCTGATCACCTGCACGCCGAGGCCGCCCAGACGGGCACGATTTCCGGGTGCCGCAGCATCGGATGGAGCGTGTGGTACGAAACGGGCATCAGCCAAGGCATGGCGTTCACCGGGCAGGCCCCACTTCGCGGCTACCAGATGATGACCCCGCAGGACGCGCTGATCTCACTGCCGGTCGCCGCCGCGCAGCCGCATCCCCTCGTCCTGGTCGGTCTCGATCCGGATGGGCGGATCACCCGGCGCTTCATGGCCGGCCCACCGCGGTCGACACGCCGGATCGTGGCGCTTCTCGACGAGCCGGATGCCGCCGACCAGGTAGCCGGCGTGCTGGCCCCGATCCGCCTGCTGGACCGTTACGGCACCCCGACATCCTGCGCGGTGGTACCAGGCGGTCCCGGACCAGGGCAGCCCACGCGGCCGAAATCAGACATTGAGCGGCGGATTGCCTCCGTTTGGCGCAATGTTCTTGGCGCGCGCACGATCCAGCGTGACGACGACTTTTTTGACTTGGGCGGGACGTCGTTACAGATGGCCCAGATGCACCAGCAGATATGCCGGGAGCTGGGCCGAGATATTCGGTGGTCTGACGTGCTGCGCACCCGCACTATCAGCGCTATCGCCGAATTAGTTGACGGTTCCGCCGGGCATGCTGTCGACAGGCTGAGCTGGCAGGGCATCACGTACACCTACCGCTATCTGAAAGACCGGGCAGGGCCTGAGTCGATTCCCCTCATGCTCATCACCGGTGCTTTCCAGGGTATGTATGCGATGCCGCGGCTCGAGCACCTACTCCGCCCGCTGGGCAACATGATCCTCGCGGATCTGCCGGGATCCGGGTCCGCGGATGACCTGCCCAGTGACTATGGTTTCGATTTCCTCGCCGACTGCCTAAACCATCTCCTCGACGAACTCGCCATCCCGCGCATCAACTTGGTCGGCGTGTCTTACGGTGGGTCTATCGCCTATGAATTCGCGCACCGGTGGCCTCATCGCATCAATCGCCTTGCGGTGGCCGGGGTGGTCAACTCGTTCCCCGCCGAGGTACTCGCAGGTCGCCGCATGAGCACTCGCATCCTTGAAGAGGGCCGGCTCGATCGGTTCGTCACTCTCATCGTGCACGCGACCATGTGCTTGAGCCCGGACATTGTCATCCGCAACCGGGAAACTACTCGGGCCTTGATGGAAAAAATACTCCGCGAATCGACACCTGCCGAAGCGGCGCGATACCTGCATATCCAAAAACGCGTTTTGGCACCGGTGTGTGGACCCGAAGACGGTGTTTTCGACCGGCCCACCCTGGTCTTCACTGGCGAGCACGATGTGCTGACACCCCCGGCATCGGTGCGCGACCTGGCGGCGACCATCCCAGGTGCCCTGTACACCAGTTTCAAGGACGCTGATCACCTGGTGCCCATGGAGTGCCCGGAGGAGATGGCGGACCTGCTGATCCGCTTCTTCACCGACCAGTCTCTCGACAACCTGCCCTACTGCTACCCGATCGAGCAGCCGCGCCGCCTCACGGCGGCTTGACCGCGACCTGGAGACATATCGGGGTGCTGCCGCCCGCGGGTGCCGGCGTTCAGCCGCGCCACCAGGGGCGCAGCGGGACGTGCGCATCGCCCCGGGCATCGGGGCGGACCGCGAGCACCTGGTGCAGCTCGATGCCGTTGCGCTCGAACGACAGCCGGGAGGCGGCCATATAGAGGCCCCACACCCGGGCGGTGGGCTCGCCCACCTCGGCCACGCACTCGTCCCAGTGCGCCACCAGGTTGGCGTTCCAGTGTTTGAGGGTCAGCGCGTAATGCTCCCGCAGATTTTCCACGTGGCGCACCTCAAAGCCGCTGTTCTGCGCCTCAGTGATGATCTTGCCTGCGCCGGCCAGCTCACCGTCGGGGAACACGTAGCGGTCGATGAACGCGTCGCTTTGGGCCTTGGTGCGGTTGTCCGGCTGGGTGATGCAGTGGTTGAGCAGCCGCCCGCCCGGTCGCAGCTTGGCCAGCAGCCGTGCGAAATACGACGGGTAGGAGTGCACGCCCACGTGTTCCAGCAGCCCGATCGATGAGATGGCGTCATAATCGCGACCGGGGGCGTCCCGGTAGTCCAGGTGGCGTACCTCGGCGAGGTCGGCCAGGCCCTGGGCCTCGATGGCCTGCTGGGCCCACCGGGCCTGCTCTGCGGACAGGGTCACGCCCAGTGCGCGGACCCCGCGCCGCGCCGCGTAGCGCACCATGCCGCCCCAGCCGCAGCCGATATCGAGCAGCCGCATCCCCGCCCGCAGTCCCAACTTGTCGGCGATCAGCTCGTGCTTGCGTTCCTGGGCCTGCTCCAGGCTCGCCTCAGGATGGTCGAACACCGCGCAGGTGTAGGTCATCGACTCACCGAGCACCATCTCGTAGAACCGGTTGGAGACGTCGTAATGATGGGAGATCACGGTGGAATCGCGGTGCCGGGAATGGGCCAGGCCTTCCAGGGTCCGGCGCCAGCGGGGCCGCGACTCCTGCGGGGGCGGCGGCACCGGCCGCAGCAACTCCCAACCCAGCGAGCGGGTGATCAGCGCCAGCTCGGCCAACGTCGGGCGGCGGAAGCGCAGCTCGTCAGCCATAACCCGCATCGCGACGTACGGATCACCGGGATGCACCCCGGACGACTGCAGATCGCCGGCGATGTAAGCCCGGGCCATGCCGAGGTCCCCGGGCGCGGTGAACACGTAGGTGGCTCCGCGCGGGGTTGCCAGGTGCACCCTGATCTCGGAGTCGGGCGGCCCGGTGGCGCTGCCATCGTAAGCGGTGAACCGGACCGGGAACCGGCCATCGGAGAGCAGCTCCACGATCCCGGCCAGCGACAGCCGGTCGGTAGCCGTCGAGGCCTGCGCCGCGGTAGGGCGGCGCCCTTTCTGGAAAGTCGTCATCGACGTCGCACCGCCTTCGCGTAGAGGTCCGCCAGTCGCCGATCAGGGTCGTAGCGCTGCTTGAGGCTCGCATACTGCTCACCGCCGTAGCGGGCATCAAAGTCTGCTCGGGAGTAGAAGGATTCTGAGTACAGCGACTTATGCCCGCCCACGGCGTCTACTTCATGCTCGATCGCCCGGTTGGTATCGCCCCCGGCGCCGCCTGGGGCGATCGGCACGCTGGACCAGAACCCGACGTTGACGTAGTCCCGCCCGGGTTCGAGCGGGTACAGCGGCCAGGAACGCTCGCCGCGCAGCCGCAACGGGCACAGCCACACCGGCTCAATGGGGACGTGTTGCACGAACCAGCGCAGGAACTCCGCGGTGCGCTCAAGGGGGATCTCGACGTCCTGGATGACCCGTTCCCGGCGCGGGCGGCCCCGCGACACCTCGAAGCGATTCTCCAAATCGAACCGGTTGGCCAGCGCGACGATCTTCCAGTAGACGTCGCTGCGGCGCAGCCGCGCTGGCCACAGCGCGCGGATCACCGGGTGCTGGGCTCCCAGGCCGCCCGAACACCAGAACCAGTCGGTATCCCAGCGCCACAGATAGTCGTACGTGGTCAGCACGTCGCGGCGGCGCTGCCGTATCGAACGGTAGTAGATCTGCCTGCCCGTGTAGTCGCTGGCCGCGCCGGCATGGTCGACGCGCCGGCCCAGGGTCAGGTACGACTCGGCCGGCGAGAACATCACCCCGTCGAGGTAGTCGACGTCCTCACCGCCCCACTGCCGGCTCGCCATGATGTGCGCCACGGCGGCGCACAGCTCATCGAGGTCGCCGAACGGCACGTGGTGCAGCGCTACGTGCGAGCGCACCGGTTCCAGCTCGATGCGCAGCCGGGTGGCGTAGCCCAGCGTGCCGTAGGAGTTGGGGAAACCGGCGAACAACTCGTCCCCCGGAGCGGCCGTGACGATCTCGCCGGTGCCGGTGAGCACGTCCAACTCCAGCACCGACTCGTGCGGCAGGCCGTTGCGGAATGACGCTGCCTCGATGCCCAGCCCGCTCACTGCACCGCCCAGGGTGATCGTCTTGAGCTGCGGTACCACCAGCGGGGTCAGGCCGTAGGGCAGCGTGGCCGCGACCAGATCCTCGTAGGTGCACATCCCGGCGACCTCGGCGGTGCGGCTGGCCGGGTCCACCTCCAGCACGCCGGTCAGTCCGGACACATCGAGGCCTGGCCGGCCGGTCGACGTGCGCGGGCGGAACAGGTTCGACGTTCGTTTGGCCAGCCGTACCGGGGACCCAGCGGGGATCGCCCGGTAACTGTCCTGCAGTCGCTGCACGGCATCGCGATGGCTCTGCCACGCGCTGGTCAGCTGCACAGGATCCACGCTACGGCCAGACCGGGACGATTTCTCTCGCCCAGAGGTGGTTACCCTGTGGCGTCTGATACAACGAGAGGAGTCGCGGTGCAACCGGGTGGAGCGCCTGACATGCAGATGATCCTGCAGCAGGCCCAAAAGATGCAGCAAGATCTCATGAGCGCGCAGGCCGAACTGGCCGAGTCCGAGGTTACCGGCCAGGCCGGGGGAAACCTGGTCACGGTCACGTTGGCCGGTTCCGGTGAGGTGCGCAACGTGACGATCAATCCCAAGGTGGTCGACCCCGACGACGTGGAGACCCTGCAAGACCTCGTCATGGGAGCGATGCTCGACGCGCACCGCGCCCTGCAAGACCTCACTCAAGAGAAAATGGGCCCGCTGGCCAGTGCCCTAGGCGGCCCCACCGGAGGCTTCGGCCTCCCCGGCATGTGACGCTCACCTCACCCACCTTTCCGTCTTCCCCCGACATGGAGACATAACGGGGTTGAGCACCCTCCTTTACCCCGATATGTCTCCATGTCGGGGCGGGGCATGATGGGTACGTGTACGAGGGAGTCGTCCAGGATCTGATCGACGAGTTGGGGCGGCTGCCCGGTGTTGGACCCAAGAGCGCCCAGCGGATGGCCTTTCACCTGCTGGCGGCGGATCCGGCTGACGTGACCCGGCTGCAGGATGCGCTGCAGCGGATCAAGGACGGGGTGGTGTTCTGCGCCGTTTGCGGCACGGTTTCCGAGAAGCAGACCTGCCGGATCTGTGCGGATCCCCGCCGCGACCCGCAAGTGGTCTGTGTGGTCGAAGAGCCCAAGGACGTGCTCGCGGTGGAACGCACCCGGGAGTTCACCGGCCGCTACCACGTACTCGGCGGAGCGCTGGATCCGCTGTCCGGGATCGGTCCGGATCAGCTGCGGATCCGTGAGCTGCTCACCCGGATCCGCACCGACGACATCACCGAAGTGATCATCGCGACGGATCCCAATACCGAGGGCGAAGCGACTGCCACCTACCTCGCGCGGATGCTGCGTGACTTCCCTGGCCTGTCGGTGACCAGGCTGGCTTCCGGGTTACCGATGGGCGGTGACCTGGAATTCGCTGACGAGCTGACGCTAGGCCGCGCGCTGGCTGGCCGCCGCGCCGTCTGACATTCGTCCCAACTGTCACGTGGATGCTTGCGACCCCGATCGGTCACAAGCATCCACGTGGCCCCCAAACTTCCCCTGACCTGGTCTAAGTCCGCTCAGTCGTCATCCGGTGGCTCTTCCACCAGGGTCGGTGCGTAGTACCAGTCCTGTTCGGACAGTGGACTCGCGCAGCGCGGGCACTCGGCCTGCTGCCGGCGGGCGGCCCGGACCGCCAACCATTCCTCGTTCAGCCGGCGACGCTCCTCGGCCTGTCGGCGCAGCCTGGGCTGTAAGGCCTGGTTGGTCCAGGCCCACCCGAGCAGGAGTCCCAGGAGTACCAGCAGGGCTGCGGCCAGCAACAGCCAGCCCAGCACCTCCCGCGTCACCGCGAACTGCGGGGGGTTCCGCCACGACGCTGCTCTCCCTGGTTACGGCCCAAGGGCCGGCACCCGGGGAGGCGTGTCGCGCTCCGGTGAGATGCAGACATGATCGCCTTCCCCTTTCCTCGTTGGTCGTCGGTGCAAGTGGGCCGGGGGTCGCCCGGGCCACTGTGCCCGGCGCTCTGGCGCCATAGGGGTAGGGTGCATGAGGCAACTTATGCATGCAATTGCATGGTGTGATCTCTTGATGTGATTCACCGAAGAGGCGTAGCGTGTCGCTTTTCCTGTCCTCATGGGCAGTCGGACATCCTGCTCATACGGACGATGAAGGGCGGAGGCGGACGATGTCCCCAGCGCGTGGTCCGGTGGTGCCGCGGCGCCGGCTCGGCGCCGAGCTGCGTGCGCTGCGCGAGCAAGCCGGGCTGACCATCGAGGAGGTCGCCAAGGCGCTCGAATGCTCGGTCTCCAAGGTGAGCAGGTTGGAGACCGGCCAGGGCATTCCCTATCGCCGTGACGTGCGCGATCTGCTGGATCGCTACGGGATCACCGATCAGGCCCGCCGGGACCGGTTGATGCGCTGGGTTCGGGAAGGCAACCGCCAGGGTTGGTGGGACGACTTCTCCGACGTGCTGGGCTCAGATTCCGGAGATCCGCTAGTGCGATCGCTTGACAAGCTCAGTCGCTATGTCGCGCTTGAGCAAGACGCCAGCGAGGTGCGCAGCTTCGAGGCGATCGTGCTGCACGGCCTGCTGCAAACCGAGGATTATGCCCGCGCCATTCTGAACACCCTGGCCACTACGGACCACGAAGCCATCGACCACCTCGTCGAGTTCCGGATGCGGCGGCAGCGGCGGCTTTACGCCGACGAGGATCCACTGTTTGTCAACATGGTGCTTGACGAGGCAGTGCTGTACCGCCCAGTCGGCGGCCCGGAAGTGATGCGCGGCCAGCTTTCCCGCCTGCTCACAGACTGCCAGCGACCGAACGTGACTCTGCGGGTGCTGCCCTTCAGCATCGGGGCGCACCGCGCGGTGTCCGGTTCGTTCGTGGTGCTAACGTTCGCCGACAGCGATGATAACGATCTTGTATTCATTGAGGGCCATGTGGGTGACCTTTTCATCGAGAAGGATCACGATGTGGAGGTCTACGAGGGGCTCTTCGACACGTTGGTCGATCAATGTCTGACCGCTGAGCAATCCGCAAAGCTCATCGCAGACGTCCTGAAGGACATCTAAGACAACACCGAGGAGGGATCAGTGACCGTTGAGGACCACCCCACGCTGCTGTTCCGGGCGAGCAGCCGGTGCAGCAAGGGGGCCTGTGTGGAGGTGGCGCCCTTGCCTGATGGGGGAGCCGTAGTGCGGGACAGTAAGGACCGCGCCCGCGAACCGCTCAGTTTTAACGCAGACGAGTGGGCCGATTTCGTATCCGGTGTGAAGGATGGGGAATTCGACTTCTGAGATTGGGCCGCCGAGTGCCGCGGCGATCCTGCACTGCGGGTGTGCGCTCCCGCCGCGGCGGCTCGGGCCGGTACAGCCCGAGGTCCACACCATGATCGCTGAAAGTGAGTGCCACCGGGCAGCTTCGCACGGTCACTACTCACTTTCAGCGATCTCCGTGGGCCGCGCGCGCTACCGCAGCGCCCTATTGATCGCGCTGACCACCGCGTTGAGCGATGCGGTGACGATGGATCCCGACACGCCGACGCCCCACAGCACCTGCTCACTGATGGCGCACTCGACGTATGCCGCTGCCGCGGCGTTGTCCCCGGCCGCCATCGCGTGTTCTGAGTAGTCCAGCACCCGGACGTCGAACCCCAGCACAGCCAATGCGTCTACAAAGGCTGCGATCGGCCCGTTGCCGGTACCGGTGATGTGGTGTTCCTCATCCTCCACGAACACGGTGGCGAAGATCTCGTCGTGGCCCTCGCCGTCGTCGGATAGCCGGTGGCGCAACAGTCGTAGGGGAGTCCGTCGGTCCAGATACTGCCCGGCGAAGATTTCCCACATCAGGCGCGGCGACACTTCACCGCCGTCGGTGTCGGTGTGCTGCTGGATAACTCGGGAGAACTCGATCTGCAGCCGGCGGGGCAGCTCCAGCTGGTGCTCAGCCTTCATGATGTAGGCGATCCCGCCCTTACCGGACTGCGAATTCACCCGGATCACGGCTTCGTAGGTGCGCCCGACATCCTTGGGATCGATGGGCAGGTAGGGCACCTCCCAGCGATGCTCATCGACCTCGACGCCGGCTCGGGCGGCCTCGGCGTGCAATGCCTTCAAGCCCTTGTTGATGGCGTCCTGGTGGCTGCCGGAGAAGGCGGTGTAGACCAAGTCACCGCCGTAGGGATGCCGCTCGGCTACCGGCAGCTGGTTGCAGTACTCCACCGTGCGCCGGATCTCGTCGACATCAGAGAAGTCGATCTGGGGATCGATGCCCTGACTGAACAGGTTGAGCCCCAGCGTCACCAGGCACACGTTGCCGGTGCGTTCCCCGTTGCCGAACAGGCAGCCCTCGATTCGCTGCGCCCCGGCCTGGTAACCCAGCTCGGCGGCGGCCACCGCGGTACCGCGGTCATTGTGCGGGTGCAGCGACAGCACCACCGCATCGCGGCGTTCCAGGTTACGGTGCATCCACTCGATGGAGTCCGCGTAGACGTTCGGGGTAGCCATCTCGACGGTGGCCGGCAGGTTGAGGATCACCGGCGCCTCCGGCGTGGGTTGCCAGATCTCGGTGACCGCATTACAGACCTCGACGGCGTAACTCAACTCCGTGCCGGTATAGGACTCCGGTGAGTACTCGAACCGGAAGTCGGTGTCGGAATACTTGCCTGCATACTCCAGCACCATCTCGGCCGCTGACGTGGCGATCTTCTTGATGCCCTCGCGCTCCTCGCGGAACACCACCCGGCGCTGCAAGATCGACGTCGAGTTGTAGATGTGCACGATGGCCGCACGCGCGCCTTGCAGGGCCTCGAAGGTGCGCTCGATCAGCTCCGGCCGGCACTGCGATAGCACCTGAATGCGCACGTCATCGGGAATCACATCGCCGGTGATGATTTCGCGGACGAAGTCGAAATCGGTCTGGCTGGCCGAGGGGAACCCGACCTCGATCTCCTTGAAGCCCATCCGGACCAGCAGCTCGAACATCCGCCGCTTGCGCGCTGGGCTCATCGGGTCGATCAAGGCCTGATTGCCGTCTCGCAGGTCGACCGCGCACCACAGCGGTGCCCGGCTGATCGTGACGTCGGGCCAGGTGCGGTCCGGTAGGGAGATCGGTTCCACGGTCTGAGCGAAGGGCCGGTAACGGTGCACCGGCATCGCGCTACCGCGTTGCGTGTTCCAGATGTCCTGATCGGGCGGCACCGGACCCTGGGGCAGCCGGATACGGTTGGAATGTCCGGTGGCAAAGGCGCCGATGCCGTCGTCTTGGGGATTTGGGGTAACAATCATCGTCTGGTTCTGCGCTTCCTCGCTGGTGTCGCTAGTCGGAAAATCCGACCGGCGGATGCGCGCGGGCGGCTCCGCGACGGGGGGCCGGTCGTTGTCAGACCCCGTCGCGGCAGGGAAGCAGGAGGGCGCGTACCACGCGATCACCGTAGCCGGGGCGCCCGCCCGGTCCGCAACCGGTCTCCCGGATGGTGGGAGCAGCCAGCGCACCTCGATGCGATCTGTCACCTGCATT